>JABDPL010000170.1 GCA_013042825.1 Flavobacteriaceae bacterium
CAATACAGCCATGGAGCCATACAGGGCCTTCGTAGGCGATAAATTACCAGATGATCAACTCACCTTCGGATACCAGATGCAAAGCCTTTTTGTTGGTGCAGGAATTACGCTGGCTAACTTTTCCTTATTCCTGTTTCAGGATTGGTTCAGTGTTCCGGTTGAAGCCGGTACGGCCTTGTGTTCTACAGGCACCGAAATTGTTACGGCGATTCCAACCTGGGTTTATTATTCCTTTTTCCTCGGCGCAATTGCCTCAATAGGAACCGTTTTATGGTCGATCTGGAAAACCCCTGAAATCCCACCTTCAGATAAGGAGTTGGCCGAAATCAGGGATTTCAATAAAGACAAGCCAAATCCTTTAATCCAGATTTTATCTGTAATAATAGTCCTATTGTCCTTACCGATCTTAATCGGATTTTTCATTGCTTACCTTATACCGGCACTTTTTGAGAACTACAATCTACTGGTGTTGATCATCCTTGGTATTGCCTTAATTTGGGTTTACATTCTGTACAAGATGATTAAAACCCATCCTGATAATCCTCGCATTAAAAAAATAGGCGATCTTTTGGCGCCTTTTATTGAAACGACTGAAGCCATTGGTGAAATGCCAAAACTGATGTGGACGCTGTCAGGAGTCTATTTCTTTCAATGGTATGCTCTTTTTTGCTACTGGCAGTTTATTACGCCAATGCTTCGAACAAGTTTATATGGCATCTCCAATGCTGACAACGAGAAGTATGAAGGAATAATGGAGGCTTGCCAGGCCGGTGAGGTCATTAGTACATCCGACACCTCATTTGCACAAAATTTCCAACTCTTATCAGAACAAGCCCTGGCCCAAACCGGGTTGATGAACGGTACCTACAATATGGTCACCATGCTTACCGCTCTGGCGCTGGTTCCGCTGGCGAGAAAAATTTCTTCTAAAAAGGTATATGTTCTTGCTCTTGTTGGAACTGCCATTGCTATGCTTTGTATGCCTTTAATTAAAGATGAATATGGTTTGCTTGTTCCCATGATCTTATTTGGAATTGGATGGGCCGCAATGATGGGTATTCCTTATTCAATGGTGTCAAAAGTTATCCCTGAGGAACGCCGTGGCGTTTATATGGGAATTGTTAATATGATGATCGTTATTCCAATGCTCATACAAACGGTGTCATTCGGACCGGTTGTAAAATATGTACTAAACAACAATGCGGTAAATGCTATTATTTTTGGAGGCGTATTCTTTGCAATAGCTTCCATCCTGGCGCTGCGATTAAAGACTACCAAAGACTAATTCAATTATGAAACATCTCGGCATTAAAGTTTCTTTATTTCTTATCTATTTTGTTTTTGCAGCACTGCTCAACAGTGTTGGGATCCTGGTGGAACGCTCACAGGAAGTCTATGATGTCCTTAAGGAAGATGCTGCAATCCTTGAACCATTTAAGGATTTATCAATTGCTTTTGTTTCATTTGTTATCGGGTCGTTTCTCCCAAAGCTAGGTTATAAACGCGGCATGCTTTTAAGTCTCGCAATTGTTTTTCTTGGTTGTATTGGTATGTATATCGGTAACTCATTTTGGGCCGTTAAAATTCTCTTTGCTTCTGTAGGTATGAGTTTTGCCATCGTAAAAGTGGCTGTTTATGCACTTATTGGATTTGTAACCGATTCAAAAAAATCACATAGTCAGTTTATGAGTATGATAGAAACAGTATTCATGGTTGGAATTATATTCATGTATGTTGTGTTTCCCCTGTTTTTCGATGAGCACAACGAAAATGCGTGGTTAAGAGGCTATCTTCTAATGGCGGCTATTATTGCAATTTCATTCTTTATCATTCTTTTTTCCAAATTTGACATCAAGGTTGAAACGTCGGGTAATTCGCTTATGGATGATTTTAAAGCGATGTTTAAACTCTTCCTGAACCCTTTGATATGGACCTTTGCCATCTTTGCCTTTTTCTATGTTATGACCGAACAGGGTATCATGACTTGGCTTCCCACCTTTAATAAGGAAACTCTAAATCTCGTGCCCAAACTCGCCACCCAGATGGCGGTAATTTTAATGATCTCCTATGCGGTGGGACGCTTTTTAACCAGTATCATCGTCAAATCAGTAAAATGGATCTATATCTCCATTTTTGGTGTTCTGGGGGCCGCGGCTCTTGTATTAATCGTGCTCCCAATGGCTAAAAATGTGAGTGTAACAGAGATCAGCACCATGGCAGACCTTCCTCTGGTTTCCTTTCTGTTTCCCATGATCGGATTGTTCCTGGCTCCGCTTTATCCTTTGGTAAGTTCAACTGTGCTATCGGGTGTCGATAAGATCCATCAAAGTCCGCTTGCGGGAATACTGGTGTTTTTCTCAGCGGTGGGAGGAACTTCGGGTTCGCTGATTATCGGATATATGTTTGACCGATTTGGAGGAGACAAGGTTTTTTATTTGTCGCTGATTCCTATGGCTATAATTCTTATTACTATTTTCAGACTTAATAAAATTGCTAAAGTAACGGCATGATCTTCAAGCTTACCATATCAGAAACCCTCGATAAGCTTTTAACTCAGGAAGACACTGATGGGGATAAGAAAATTACCATAGAAGATTCTGGGCCAAAAGCATTTCAACTTATTTCAGAAACGGGGCAACACCATTGGTTAGAAGGGACATATCATTTATCAAACCTCCTTCAGGAATTGGTTATTGCAATGAATAAGGGTGAAACTATCGCTCAAATTCCTTTGGAGCATCTGGAAGAACTTCCGGTAAATCGTATCTCAAGGATGATACGCGATTATTACTGGAAGGGTCTTACACGAACTATCGATGCAAAAGGCGTTCGCCGCCTGATAAAAGATAGTAAAAATGAGAGTTTAGCTTCTGAAATTCTGCGCATCTATGTACCCTTTCAAGATAAAAAGGCTTTTGACTATTACAAGCAACTGGAGGCTGAATATCCGATTGAAACCATCGGTCTTCCCGAGGAAATCACTCCTGAATATGTAAAAAGTATCAACGATAAGCCCGGAATTCTTGCGCTTAAATTAGAAAAATCAGAAGGACAAATAACAGGCGTCCCGTTTGTTGTTCCGGGTGGCCGTTTTAATGAAATGTACGGCTGGGACAGTTACTTTGAGTCTGTTGGGTTACTTATTGATAAAAAAACCGATTTGGCTCGTGCAATGGCCGATAATTTTCAGTACGAAATTGAGAATTATGGGAAAATATTAAACGCTAACCGCTCGTATTACTTAACCCGAACCCAGCCACCATTCTATTCCAGTTTAATTCGGGAGGTGTATGAACATACAGCTGATAAGAATTGGTTGCGTTCTCATTTGAAAACCGCTATAAAGGAATATGAAACCGTATGGATGGTAAAGGGAAAACGTTTAACAGAAAATGGCTTAAATAGATATCTTGCCGAAGGTATCGGTATTCCTCCCGAATGTGAAGAAGGTCATTTTGATGCTGTTCTACAACCATTTGCAGATAAGTATTCATTGAGTATCTCGCAGTTTATCGCTCGCTATGACAGTGGCGATATAGTTGAGCCCGATTTAGATCTCTATTTCCTTCATGATCGTAGTGTACGTGAATCTGGTCATGATACTTCTTATCGGATTGACGGCAATTGTGCCGATCTTAACCTGGTGGAGCTTAATGCCATGCTTTTTAAGTATGAATCTGATTTCGCAGAACTTATCCGAGTGGAATTCAATGGCGAATTCGAGTCTTATACGTCGGCCTATTGGATTGAACAGGCCGAAAACCGAAGAAAAGCAGTAAATGATTTTCTATGGGATGCCGCGAAGGGTTTGTACTTTGATTATGACCATAAGAATAAAGTCGGTTTTGATTTTGTTTCAGCTACAACCCTTACTCCTTTATGGGCGAAGATGTGCTCGCCGCGTCAAGCCGACTTTCTGGTAAAAAATGCATTACCCCTGCTTAAGGAAAAAGGTGGTATTGCAGGATGTTCTGAAGAAAGCAGGGGCAAAATCTCAAGAATGCGTCCGCAACGTCAATGGGATTATCCCAACGGTTGGGCACCTCATCAAATGATGATCTGGAAGGGTTTGCTCAATTATGGCTATAAAAGTGACGCGCAGGAACTGATTTATCGTTGGTTATATATGATCACCAGAAACGCAGTGGATTACAACGGAACCATTCCTGAAAAATATGACGTGGTTGATGCCACTCATAAGGTCTTTGCGGAATATGGAAATGTAGGCACCGATTTCGAATACATCACACAAGAGGGGTTTGGCTGGATGAATGCCTCGTACCAATACGGATTGTCCCTGTTGGAAAAAGATCTTATAATTAGCCTCAATGCATTAACAGATCCGGAAAAGCTTTTTTAATTTTGCCTTCAAAAGGATCTACGACACTGTTATGGATAGAACACAAATGGTAGAGTCTCTTAAATCGACTTCTTCCTGGGATTTTATAGTAATCGGAGGTGGCGCCAGCGGCTTAGGTGTCGCTGTAGACACGGCCAGTCGCGGCTATAAAACTATCCTGTTTGAAAGTGTTGATTTTGCAAAAGGCACCTCCAGCAGAAGCACCAAACTGGCTCACGGTGGTGTGCGCTATTTAGCAAAAGGGGATATCAAACTGGTTATTGAAGCGCTTCGAGAACGCGGATTGTTATCTAAAAATGCATCACACCTCTTTAAAAGTCGAAATTTTATTATTCCGAATTATTCCATCTGGAAAGGACCATATTTCGCAATAGGTCTTAAATTATATGATTTACTGTCGGGACGGCGCAGCCTGGGTAAGTCGCGATTAATCGGAAAGAAAAAAACCCTTGCAAGAATTCCCACCTTAAACGGCGATCAATTGAAAAGCGGCGTCATTTATCGGGACGGACAATTTGACGATTCAAGGCTTGCGATAAACCTTGCTCAAACCGCTGTTGATAACGGTGCTTCCGTAATCAATTATATGAAGGTGATCGATGTTTTAAAAAATGAAACAGGCCAACTTACGGGGGTTAAGGTAGAAGATAAAGAGAGTGGCTTGCATTTCGATGTTTTTGCAAAAATCGTTATCAATGCAACAGGTGTTTTTGCCAATAAAATTTTGAAACTCAATGGCCGGCCAAAGAAAGCTTTGAAAGTTGTGCCAAGCCAAGGGATCCATTTGGTCCTCGATAGAGAGTTCCTGCCAGGCGAGGACGCCTTGATGATTCCCAAAACAAGCGATGGCCGTGTATTATTTGCCATTCCCTGGTATAATAGAATAGTACTGGGAACCACCGATACCATGGTCAATAAACCGAGCTATGAACCCAGAGCCACAGTAGAAGAAATCGATTTTATATTAGAAACAGCAGGTAATTATCTTACTAAAAAGCCCCGGCATTCAGATGTGCGCTCAGTGTATGCTGGTTTAAGACCCCTTGTCGCGCCCGAGGGTAACAAGGAAAATACAAAGGAAATTTCCAGGGGGCATCAGATTTTGATCTCCGAAACAGGCTTGATCTCCATCTTAGGCGGAAAATGGACAACATACAGAGAAATGGCTAAGGATATTGTTGATACCGCCTTAAAGGAAAACCAAATTGATGCAAAACCATGCGTGACAAAAAAGTTGTCGATTCATGGAAATACAAAACAGACCTTCAAAGGCGCTTATAGTATTTATGGCTCGGATGCAATCGGAATAAAAGCACTGGAAGAGGAGCGCCCGGAGCTGAAGAGAAAAATTCATGCCGATTTTGATTACACCCTCAGTATGGTGGTATGGGCGGTGAAGGAAGAAATGGCCCGAACTGTTGAAGATGTTTTGGCACGGCGAACACGTATGCTTTTTCTCGATGCATCAGCGGCGATAAATTCGTCCGCTGTGGTGGCACGAACAATGGCACCTGAACTCGGAAAAGACGAAGCGTGGATCTCTCAGCAAATTGAAGACTTCGCAACTCTGGCGCGTCAATATATTGTAACTTGAGTTCTATGGATAAACCTTTCATCCTCGCAATAGATCAAGGCACAACCTCGAGTCGGTCTATTTTATTTGACCGGGCCGGACTTATCTGTGGAAGTTCACAACAAGACTTTCAACAGATCTTCCCTAAACCCGGTTGGGTTGAACATGACCCATCAGCGATTTGGGAATCCCAACTCCAAACCATACGGTCACTCATTAAAAATAAGGGTATTTCGGCTGACGAAATTGCCGCTATAGGTATAACCAACCAACGGGAAACGACACTTGTTTGGGATAGAGAAACAGCTGAACCTATATACAATGCCATTGTCTGGCAAGACAGGCGGACAGCAGAATTCTGCGACCATTTGAAAAATTCGGGCTTTACAGAAGAGTTTAAACAAAAAACAGGTTTGATCATCGATGCGTATTTTTCGGCCACCAAATTAAAGTGGATTCTTGATAATGTGGCTGGCGCTCGTGATAAAGCAAAGAAGGGAGAATTGTGTTTTGGAACAGTCGATACGTGGCTCATCTATAAATTAACTTCGGGGGAAAACTTTATTACAGATACCTCCAATGCCAGCCGGACCATGCTATTCAATATAAAAACCCTTAATTGGGATCATGGACTATTGGCATTATTTGATATCCCGGAATCGATGCTCCCTAAGGTTTGCGAAAGCAGCGAGATCTATGGTTATACCGATCCTTCGCTTTTAGGTTCCGTTATTCCCATTGCGGGTATCGCCGGCGACCAGCAGGCCGCTTTGTTTGGTCAACTCTGTGTAAAAAATGGTATGGCAAAAAACACCTATGGAACTGGTTGTTTTCTTCTTATGAATACCGGTGAAGATCTGGTTTATTCTGAAAACAACCTGCTAACTACCATTGCATGGACGATCAACGGAAAAACACAATATGCCCTTGAAGGTAGTGTTTTTGTTGGCGGAGCCGCTGTACAATGGATTCGGGACGGACTGCATTTAATAACCGACGCCGTGGAAATAGAGGATCTGGCCAATTCGGTTGAGGATAATGGAGGGGTTGTTTTTGTTCCCGCCTTAACCGGATTGGGAGCACCATATTGGGATCCTTATGCTCGAGGTGCTATATTCGGTCTTACTCGAGGAACAGAAGCGGGTCATATTGCGCGCGCAACATTGGAAGGCATCGCCTGCCAGGTTTATGACATCGTGCAAGCCATGGAGCAGGATTCCGGTCAGGCTTGCACAGAACTTCGTGTTGATGGTGGCGCCTCTGCAAATAATTCGCTTATGCAAATACAGTCCGAATTATTCGGGTTTAAGGTTGTGCGATCGAAAATTCAGGAAACAACCGCTTTAGGGGCTGCCTATCTTGCCGGACTTGCCGTTGGATTTTATCCTTCATTGGAAGATCTGTATTCTCAGTGGGGTGCTGATAAGTCGTTCGAGCCGGAGAAAAATCCCGATTATGCACATTCTATTCGTTCAAATTGGAAAAAGGCCATTTCGCGATCTCAAAACTGGCTTGATTCTTAGGATATCCGCTTAAAGAGTTTGCCTTGCCAGGGGGATAATGTAGTCCTGGAGGTCCCAGGTTTATTGCTGAGCTTTAATTCATAGTCATCAAAGTCGATATTTAAAGCAAGGGATCGGTCTTGATCTGAAAAATTCAGAAGAACAAGGAACTCATCCTTTGTGTCCCATCTTCTGTAAGTAAATAGATTCTGATCATGGGGCTTGAGGTCTTCATAATCGCCATAAACCAAACAAAGATTGGCCTTGCGGAATGCTGTCATTTTCCTGTAGAAATTTAAAATGGAATCCTGTTGATCCTCTTGAGATTCAACGTTAATCTCCTTAAAATTCGGGTTTGGTTTTAGCCAGGGGGAGCCTGTGGTAAATCCGGCATTATCTGAATTTTTCCATTGCATTGGTGTTCGGGCATTATCGCGGCTTTGCTTATGCACAAGCTTAAAAAACTCATCCATGTCCAGCCCATTTGCTTCGGCTTCTTTCCAACTGTTAAGGGTTTCCACATCGTTATAATCGGATATCGAAGGGAATGCCACGTTCGTCATCCCGATTTCATCACCCTGGTAGATATAAGCCGTTCCCCGCATCGTCAATAACAGCATCGCCAACATTTTTGCCGAATCTTCCCTGTAATGGGTGTCATCACCAAATCGCGAAACCATTCTCGAAAAATCATGATTTCCAAGAAAAATGCTTCCCCAGCCCCGACCTTTCAATCGGGCATCCCAAAGGCTGAACACTTGTTTGAAACGAATGAAGTCCATCTCAATTGGATCATATTTTCCTCCCGGACCATTATCGATAAACATATGGTCAAAATGAAAGACCATATTCAATTCTTTGCGATCCTCACCAACATAAAGCAAGCTGTTCTCAAGGTCAATCCCCGGCCCTTCTCCAACGGTCATTATATCATACTGGCTGAGTACCTTTTCATGCATTTCACGCAAAAACTCATGAACTCTGGGTCCGTTTGCATAATGGGTGTTGATGGTCTCATTATAATTTGTTGGATTTTTGGCATCTGGAAAATCGAGATCCTTTGAAATTACTGAAATAACGTCCATACGAAAACCGTCTATCCCCTTCTTAAACCAAAAATGCATGATGTCGTAAATCTCTTCTCTAACCTTTGGATTTTCCCAATTCAAATCAGGCTGTTTCTTTGTGAACAGATGTAAATAATATTCATTGGTGCGCTGGTCCGATTCCCAGGTGCTACCAGTGAAAAAGGATGTCCAATTGTTGGGTGGCCCATCATTTTTGCCCGGCTTCCAAAAATAATAGTCCCGGAAGGGATTGTCTTTTGATTTACGCGATTCTTCGAACCAATGATGCTCGTCTGAGGAATGGTTAACGACCAGATCCATAACCAATTTCAATCCCATCTCATGCATCTTGCTAAGCAATTTATCGAATGCGGGATCTCCGCCGAAATCATTAGAAATCTTGCGGTAATTACTAATATCATAACCGTTATCATCATTAGGAGATTCATAAACCGGGCAAAGCCAGATAATATCAACTCCCAGCGATTTAATGTAATTTAATTTGCTGATGATTCCCGGAATATCCCCTATTCCATCCCCATTGGAATCCATATAAGACCTGGGATAGATTTGATAAACCACGGCTTCTTTCCACCAAACCCTATTCATAAATAGCTGCTTTTGATTTAGTTGAAGATTATGTATGTGCTGATAACCAGGGCCCCAATTACAATCCCTGCAACAATGGTATACTTCCAGGGCGTGATGTCGATAGCATCGGTAACCTTGGGTTTGTATTCATCCTTTTTCGGCTTAAGTCTGGCCATGATCAACATGAAAATAATGTTTAGGACAAACAGTATCCCCATAACATGCAGATAATGTGGGTAGGCCTCTGCCTCAATAATGCTGAGTGTGCTTGGATCGGTAATTCCGCTTTCAGCAGCTTTCGCCAGGGCGTTATCGACAAAGATCGGACTCACTATCATCTGGCTGATCAAATAAAGGAGAACACTTCCAATCATTACGATCTTGGCCCCGATTGCCGGAACTTTTTTAGTAAAGACCCCGGTGAGAACGACGGCTAAAATCGGTGTGCTCAAACTTCCAAGCGCAGTTTGTATGTACTGAAAAAGCCCATCAGGCGCATAAATTATAAAGGGCGCGATGGTCATAGAAATGAGACCAAGGATCAATCCGAATGTTTTACCAGCCTTAACCGTTTGAGGTCCGGTGGCCTCTTTTTTGAAGTACTCCTTATACAGGTCGAACCCGAATAAGGTTGCACTACTGTTCAGCAGGCTATTGAAAGAACTTAAGACTGCGCCGAACAAGACGGCCGCAAAAAAGCCCATGAAAGCCGCTGGCAATACTTCTTTAACCAGAGCCGGATAAGCCTGATCGGCATTTTCAAGTTGCCCGTCAAAAATATGCCAGGCCAAAATCCCGGGTAAAACAACAACAACCGGAATCAGGAACTTCACCAGGGCTGCAAGCATCATCCCTTTTTGGCCTTCTCTTAGGTTTTTCGCCGCAAAAACACGCTGGAGGATAGACTGATTAGTTCCCCAGTAATAAATCTGGGCGATCATCATCCCGGTAAAAACGGTTCCGAAGGGAATAGACGAATCGACCGCCCCCTGCATTTTGAATTTATCAGGATGGCTTTCCCATAAGGTGCTGAGTCCTTCACCAATATTTCCGTCTCCTATAAGTCTTAAGGCGAAGATTGGGATTAAAAGACCTCCTATGAGTAGGCCAATCGCATTGACCAGGTCAGATACGGCTACCGCCTTCAGCCCACCGAAAATCGCATAGATAATACCGATTATTCCAATACTCCAAACGCAGATCCAGATGACCGGCCACTGTCCCATGCCAAGGGTTTCCGGCAGATCGAACATGGTGCTGAATGCCAGGGAGCCAGAATAAAGTACAGTTGGTAAAAGAACTATACCATATGCGGCCAGGAATAATAGCGACAACAGGGATTTGGTGTGGTGGTCAAAACGTGCTTCGATGAACTCGGGAATAGTCGTGATTCCCGATCTCAGGTATTTTGGCAATAAGAATATCGCTGCAAAAATGATGGCTATCGCTGCAAGGGTTTCCCAGGCCATTACCATAAGACCTTCAGAGAAAGCATTTGCGTTAAGACCGACTATTTGTTCGGCTGAAAGATTGGTAAGTAATAGGGATCCTGCTATGGTTACCGCGCCTAATGAACGTCCGCCCAGGTAAAATCCATCGGCGGTATTCTCATCTGTTTTTCGAGTGGATAACCAGGCAATTAAGGCAACAAGCCCTGTAAAGGCGATAAAGGAAATAGCGGATAGCATAGTGTGTGGTCTTGTTAGTTAGTGGCACTAAAATAGCGAAATATTATTTTTTGAAAGACGACAAGCCTACAGCAAGGTTAGATGTGCCACCAATCATTGAAAATTTACATTGAATTTATACTTTCGGGTGAACAAATTTTTCGATTTCTGTCATTAAAATCTCCGGATTTGCTCCTTCGCTTTGTGCTACAAGAGCGCCAACAGCGCAAGCATAATCAACGGCTTTTTGAGGGTCTTCGCCATTAAGCAAGTAATGTGTTAGTGTTCCCAGGAAGGAGTCTCCCGCGCCTACGGTATCCACAACTTTAATCAGATAGCCACTATTATAATATAGCTTGCCGTCATAAAGTAAAACGGCTCCATGACGCCCTTTGGTTATACAAATGCGATCGGTTTGGGTCTGCTTCGAAATGTAGTGGATATTTTGCTCTATGGAATGGAACGGAGATCCCATTTTGGCTGCAATTTCAAAAAGCTCATCATCATTGAATTTGATGAAATCGGCTTCTTGCATGAGATATTCCAGAACCGCCTGTTCATAATGTGGAGGCCTGAGATTGATATCGAAGATCTTATAGGGCGCAATTTCAAGAAGGCTGTATAGTGTGTTTCGCGAATTTTCGCTCCTGGCCACAAGGCTTCCAAACACGAAAGCTGAGGCGTTCTTTACCAACTCTTTATTGTTATTCGTTAAATTAATATTATCCCATGCCGTTGGAAATATGATTTCATAGGAGGCCGATCCTTTGGCATCTAAACTCACTTGAACTTCTCCTGTACCAAACGCTTCACTTTCCTGGATGTATTTATAATCGAGGCCGCTATCCTTGATAAAATCAAGAAGCAACATTCCTAACTCGTCTTTTCCAATGCTGCTGATTATTGCTACATCATTGCCAAACGAATTCAGTCTTAAAGCAACATTTAAAGGCGCGCCGCCTATTTTCTGATGATCAGGGAAAACATCCCAAAGGATTTCACCAAAACAGACTATTTTTGAACTCATACACCTAATTTAGACAGGAAATATACTAAAAAGAACCGCTAATGAAAAGGCTCGGCTTTCACAGATAGTTTATGAACGGTGGCCTCCTGACTACCTGGCGGTAATAACAGGAAACCACTTGGGCTTCCCACGACAAGCTCAGGATAAGCTTCTCACCCAAGCCAGTACAATTGTTTTATTTCAATGCGATAGATGTATTGTTTTTAAAGTGTCTATTTCCCAAATAACACTTTTGAAA
>JABDPL010000172.1 GCA_013042825.1 Flavobacteriaceae bacterium
TCCGTAAATTATTCGTGAGGCTGATGGTCCTGGTCACACATGTGCTGAATCCCAAACAATAATCGGTCCCGGGGACGTCGTTATCCATGGTCTTCGGAATGGCCATGACTTTTACTCCGTTCTTGAACAGATGAACAGCATAGCTAAGGGTATCGTCACCACCAATGGCGATCAGGTAATCAACACCGATCCATTCCAGGTTCTTGATCACTTCCGGGGTCAGGTCATTAATATCTTTGCTGTAGGAATCTTTGAGATGTTCCGGAACCATATTCTTAGGCACATGGCTTGCACGTGTTCGAGAAGTGTGAAGAAATGTACCACCGGTTCTTGCGGCTTTGTTCACTCTCGACTTTGAGAGTTCCATATAATTGTTGCTATTGTCGAATTTCTTATCCCGCTTAATATCAACAAGTCCGGCCCAACCGCGTTTAAATCCTATAACCTTATAACCTTCCCTGATGGCTCTGAACGTTACGGCCCTAATAGCTGGATTCAGTCCTGGTACATCACCACCACCGGTCAAAATACCAATTGTTCCTTTTAATTTTTTTGTTTTCGCCATTGTATGTTTTTAGTTTGAATGATTAGTCATGGAAATGAAATCCGAATTTAAAAAAAATATCCCTGAAAATTTAGTCGGAATTAAATTAAAAACTGAGTTTTATCATCTCTTTGTAGCTCGTGAATACCTTATCTTTATGCATCATTAAAAATCTTTTGCAATGTCTTTGAATATACAAGAATTACTGGGTAGTGAATCCGCTTATTTATTAAATCATAGTTGCCAAACGGTTAATAAAGAACAGTTGCATCTGCCAGGTCCGGATTTTGTTGACCGCGTGATGTTACCATCCGACAGAAATCCGACCGTGATGCGGAATTTACAGACCATTTTTGATCATGGCCGGTTAGGCGGTACTGGCTATGTTTCCATTTTACCTGTTGACCAGGGGATCGAACACACGGCGGGAGCCTCCTTTGCTCCAAATCCGATTTATTTCGATCCTGCAAAGATCGTTGAATTGGCTATTGAAGGTGGTTGTAATGCTGTTGCGTCTACCTTGGGCGTTCTGGGTTCCGTATCGAGAAAATATGCTCATAAAATTCCATTTCTTTTAAAACTGAATCACAACGAACTTTTGACTTACCCTAACAAGTTCGACCAGATCATGTTTGCAAGCATCGACCAGGCCTTTGACATGGGTTGTGTGGCGGTAGGAGCAACAATTTATTATGGATCGCCCGAAAGCAACAGGCAAATCCAGGAAGTAACCGAGGCCTTTGAATATGCTCATGAATTAGGTATGGTTACGGTATTATGGGCTTACCTGAGAAATTCAGGTTTCAAGAAAGATGGAACCGATTATCATGTATCGGCAGATGTTACCGGTCAGGCCAATCATCTGGCATCAACCATTCAGGCCGATATAGTTAAGCAAAAGCAGGCTGAGAACAATGGTGGTTTCAAGGCCATACAGTTCGCAAAAACACATGATAAGGTTTATTCTGAATTAACATCTGATCACCCGATAGATCTTACCCGTTACCAGGTTATGAATTGTTTGATGGGACGTGCCGGATTGATCAACTCAGGAGGCGGCTCTGGCGAGAATGACCTTGCTCAGGCTGTGCGCACTGCTGTTATCAATAAAAGAGCAGGAGGTATGGGTCTCATTTCAGGGCGAAAAGCATTTCAGAAACCCATGAAGGAGGGTGTCACCTTGCTGAATACCATTCAGGATGTTTATCTCGATGATTCCATAATCCTCGCATAACAGCTTAGCGTTCAGATAAACTTGAATTCAAGCCTGTCTGACAGAAGATCGGAAATTCGTTCATTGCGCAGGTCATTTATCTTATCGGAAAAATAGGCGAAAATCTTTTTTGATCGTTTCGCCTCTTTTTTTGGATTCGAAAAATCGGATTTTAAATAATTTTGAAGTGCGAATAAGGTTCTCGGGAAATCATATATATAGAGGCCGTCATCTTCCAATCGACCCTTAAGCCAAATGGGTTCCCCCGTGGAAGGATCTTCAAGGAATACTTTTTCTGTTTTTTTGTCGATCATGTTAGCATAGGACTTCAGTGCTTCAGCCGATGAAGGAATGGCAATTTCAACATGAATATTTTCAGGGGATACAGGCTGGCCCTCCAGTTCTCCGATAAGTATCTTATAAGAATGCTTTGACTGTAGTAATCGTCCGATGCGTTCTGTGAAATTCAGGAAATAGCCTGTAGCCAGTATCTCCGCCAGTGACTTTTTATACGACTTAACATTATCCCTGTAAAATATCAAGGCAAGGACTGTTGAAGCCAAAAGCCCGATTCCCAGTGCAATCCATTTATTTGGCAAAAAATCAGGGGTCACGCCCTGTAAATACCCCAAATAAGTTCCAACGGTAGGAACGACGGAAAAGATAAGGTCTTTTAAAGGGAAGAATTTAAAACTGATTCCCATGAATTGGTGAATTAACACATTAAAGTTTTCACGGCAGAAGCGAGGATTGGTCTTTTAAAAGTAATAAAATAATCTCAGTATGTGTTGTTTAATTGGAACTTGCAACCTCGGCATCGATGTCTTCTATAATGGCTTCGATCTCCGATATGGCTTGCTTATATATAGAATCTTTGGCCTTGGTTAGATAGATGCTTTCGTAAATGATGTTCTGAACCTCAATACCATAAAGCCTGTCAGGCAATACCGGTTTCATGGTGTTGTAATTGATTGTTCCCCTCAGTGCATCTGAGAGCTCATTTATGATAATTTCCCAATGAATGTTTTCCAGTTTATTGGCGAAATTATAGGTCATTTCAAGTTTTTGAAGCGCGCTGGTAATATCATCGTTCTTTAACAGTTTAAGATCGCCACTGTTCACAAGGGTCTCATAGATCTTTCCACTGCTATGAAAATCGGAGAATTGAGATAAGGCCATGCACACCATTGCTAATGAATCGACCCTACTGCGATCGTTTGAGACTATTATTTCATTTCCAAATTCGTAGGCCTTGGTGTAGTAGTCATTATAGGTCTTGACTTTTAAAAGTTCATTTCGATCATCTTCGATCTGCCGTTTAATATCGAGATAGGATTT
The DNA here is from genome assembly GCA_013042825.1 of Flavobacteriaceae bacterium. GTDB lineage: Bacteria > Bacteroidota > Bacteroidia > Flavobacteriales > Flavobacteriaceae > SHLJ01. The sequence goes on from JABDPL010000172.1 coordinate 3,096, forward strand.
TAAAGCACTTACTTCCAGTAAACGGCTGTTGTTCCAGTTGTTAATCTGAAGCGCGATCAGAATACCGATTACAACCAGGATGACCTCACCCAGGGCATAAAGAAGATATTTACTCAGTTTCCTTTCCTGCATCAGATTATGCCGAATTCGTTTGAAGAAAATGATCATTCAGAAATGCTTTCTTTAGCAATTATGATCGGAAATTCAATCAGGATTTTTTGTGAAGCGCTTGCTCCAAAATCAAACCCGCACCAACTCCGATTAAAATACACCCGACGAATACCATCACGTCGGTTCGGAGATACATCAGACCAACACCTACGCCAATCATGGTCGATCCACCTACGGCCCAATAGCTTCTATCGACTGGTTTATTCATTTGAACTTGATTAAATGAGTAGTAAATGTACAGAGAGTCCTTATGCTATCAAATGATATAAATCATTTTTAATGAGCGGTAGTCTGAATATATTCGTAATGTAGAAACCCAAAATAATTCGCAGACATGACTAAGACGCGTGTATTGATCATGGGCGCAGCAGGTCGAGATTTCCATAACTTCAACACCTGTTATCGCGATAACCCCAAATACGAAGTGGTGGCCTTTACGGCAGCACAAATTCCAAATATTCTGAATAGAAATTACCCACCCAGCTTAGCCGGATCTCTCTATCCTGACGGGATTCCCATATATGATGAAAAAGAAATCGAAATTCTTATAAAGGATCTGAAAGTTGATCATGTGGTATTTTCATACTCCGATATCAGCTATGATGATCTCATGCATAAAGGTGCTATCGTTAATAAAGCAGGGGCCAATTTCCTTCTGCTGGGATGGAAAGATACGACCATAAAGAGTACCAAACCCTTGATTAGTATCGGTGCAACGCGCACAGGCTGCGGCAAAAGTCAGACCTCGAGGCGTATTATCGAGATCTTGATGGAGAAGGGGCTGAAGGTTGTCGCTATCAGGCACCCTATGCCTTATGGTGATCTTGAAAAACAGCGCGTTCAGCGATATGCCACCCTCGATGACCTGAAAAAGCATGAATGTACAATTGAAGAAATGGAAGAGTATGAGCCGCATGTAGTAAGAGGTAATGTTATTTATGCCGGTGTTGACTATGAGGATATTTTGAGAGCCGCCGAAAATGATCCCGATGGTTGTGATGTAATCATATGGGACGGTGGGAACAATGATTTTCCATTCTATTATTCCGACTTCCATATTACAGTTGCCGATCCGCACAGGCCCGGGCATGGGATGAAATATTATGCAGGGGAAGTTAATCTCAGGATTTCCGATGTGGTTGTCATCAATAAAATTGATAGTGCTCCCCGTGATGGCGTGGTAATGATACGCGAACTGGTCAAGTCAATCGCACCGAATGCTACTGTAATTGAGGCAGCCTCCCCGGTTAATGTTGAGGATCCGGCCGTAATTCGAAACAAACGCGTCCTGGTGGTAGAGGATGGACCAACGCTCACGCACGGCGGGATGAAACTTGGTGCGGGAACGGTGGCAGCTGAGAAATTTGGAGCGTCAGCACTGGTTGATCCCAGACCCTTTCTCGTGGGTCAGTTGAAGGATACTTTCAGATCCTATCCTGAGATCGGAACATTGCTGCCTGCCATGGGGTACGGACCTGAGCAATTACGGGATCTTGAAATTACCATTAATAGCTGCGATTGTGATGCGGTAGTAATAGGCACACCCATCGACCTGAGCCGGATTATAGATATTAAAAAACCATGTACCCGTGTCTTCTATGACATTCAGTCAATAGGAGAGCCAAGCCTGGAGACTGTTATTAACGACTTTATAGAAGCTAATGAATCATCTATGGTTAAGCAAGAAAGTCTGAGTACAGGTTGATAATTGTTAAATGCTAATAAAGCAGTCGGTTCATTTATGATCGACTGCTTTTTTTTCTCCTATTTAACCCTGGTCATAGGAACAGAACAAATCATGGCATAAGGGATTACTTAACTTCTGAAATACCCGCATATTGATTCCTCGGAATGGCTCGTTTAACCAGAAAAGGGATTTGAAAATTAGGCTTTTAGGGACAATATCATTATATTAGTAGTATATTTCTGTCATTCTTTACAGAATGATGCCTTACTTCTGAATAGCTTTTCTTTTTGCCTTAATGTTGATCTATGAACCCGACTATTGTGTTAGTAGTTTTTGCTATTAATCATTGAATTCATATTTGAATTCATCAAAAGAAAACAATATGAGGCCAATTCTATTTCTATTTGTCGTGTCCCTGTTTCTCTCATCATGCAGGGTAAAGCCCGATAGTCCTGATCCCTATTCTGTTGCCGCTTTTGTAAGAAGTGCTCCTGAATTCACAAAAGTACAAAGCGCAATGAACACCAACATCACCTTGTGGGTTGTTGCAGATGCATTGTTTAATGATCCTGAAAATAATATTCAATCGGTAGTCGATTCCTATTGCAAATTAAGTGACGACAGGAATAATCCTTCGCCTGTACCGATTATAAATTTTATTTCTGATGTCGATGCTGCGCGTGTTGTAAAATGGCAAGCGGTATCGTTGGAAAGCGAAAATCTCGATCCAAAGTTTTTTAATCCTGTTGACCTCAAAATGCAATACCAGGTGCGCATTGAGCAGGTAAATAAAAAAGATAGTCAAAGTTTGGACTTTTTCGATAAGGTAATATTGCCTGGAAACAGTGGAAAGGTTATTGCGATTTCCAATGGTAATGCTACCAACGGGGAAGAATATGAATACAATATCTGGTTTTCTATTACCCACGGTGGTCAGACCCTCTTATTCAGAATCGATCCTAAATTAAGAGGGAATAACTAATCGTTTTGAGTTGGTCCAGTCCAAATAAGAAATTATTGATCTGTGCTTCGTTAGTGCTCGCTATCGGATACCTCAGTTATGCCCAGGATCAGCGGATCGCAGATTCACTCCGACCGCTTTACGCCTCGACAAAACTATCGGAGATCGATAGGTTGGAATTACTCAGGGATCTGTCGTTTAACGAGATGAATGATCTTGATCTTGCGCAAGCATACGCCGATGAACTCATCGCACTAGCCAATGCGTCTAAGCATCCGGAAAGTGCAGAGTATGCTTATCGCGGTCATAGGAACAAGGGGTACGCCTTACGCGACCAGGGGCGTTATTATGAAGCGCTGATCTCCTTCTATAATGCTCAGCGGGCTGCCATGGTAGCCGGATACCTCGATGGAGAAGCCATGGCTAAACTCTGTATAGCGGATACGGCTGCCTTTCTTGGGGACGAGACAACGTCTGAAGTGTACTATGAGAAAAGTATCAGAGCTTTTCAGGAATTAACAGATGATTACTGGCTCGGAATGGCACTCGCGAACGCCGGAGATTCACATTTGGATTTCAAAAATTTCGATCGTGCTATTGAATACCTGACCAGGGCTCATGACATTTTTGAGGAGCAGGACGATCCGAATGCATTGGCCTATATTTCTGGAAATATCGGAGTCTACCATGCGGCGCAGGGTGATGTGAACAAGGGAGAGCGCATGTTGCTAAAATCGATTGCTGTTCTGAAAACGTATAGGGACTTCGCAGCCATAAGCGAATTCGAGTTGGCTTTGGGCCGGCTTTATTTTGATCTGGAAGAGATAGACAAGGCAAAACGCTTTACCAGATCAGGGATGAATTATGCTATTAATCAGGGCTTAACGCGACAGATAGGTGAGGCTAATTCCATTTGGGCAAAGATACTTGACCTGGATGGCAGGTATAGCGAGGCAAGCACTCACAGAACCATTGCCGATTCCATTGACAATACATTTAACAAGATGCGAATGGAGTCTATCAGATTATACCTGGATATGAGCCAACAGGCTATGCGATCGGAGCAGGAGCTGGCCCTGAGTGATCTTAAGGATAAACGTCAACGGGCTGTTATGCTTGCTACTTCCATAACCCTATTCCTTATTATTGTTTTGGCTGTGGTGATCTACAGGCGTTATGTATACGTTCGTCAGACCAGCAGGATCATTTCTGATGAGAAGGAACGTTCCGATAGCTTGCTTTTGAATATCCTTCCCAAAGACACAGCCGAAGAACTTAAAAGCAGCGGACAGGTTCAGGCAAAGAAATATAACTCGGTTACCGTTCTCTTTACTGATTTCCTCAGCTTTACCGAATATGCCGACAATTTACCACCGGAAGAGTTGGTCAAGGCTGTTGATCATTATTTCTCCCATTTTGATACAATTATGGAGAAATATGATCTCGAAAAGATCAAAACCGTAGGAGATGCTTATCTCTGTGCCGGTGGCCTTCCCGATCCATCTGTCGATCATGCAAGGAGAATGATTCTGGCTGCGCTCGATATCCTGGATTTTGTCCGGCGAACCAAAATTGAGAATCCGGATAAGATATGTTTCGAGGTGCGCATAGGAATCAGTACAGGCCCGGTAGTAGCCGGCGTGGTAGGTACCAAGAAATTTGCCTACGACATTTGGGGTGATACGGTGAATTGTGCCTCAAGAATGGAAACCCATTCTGAGCCCGGAAAGATCAATATATCGGAGAACACTTATGATTTGATAAAGGATGAATTTGAATGCGAGTACCGGGGTCTTCTCGATGTCAAGAATAAGGGTAAAATGAAAATGTATTATGTTCTTCCGGAAGGATCAGCAGGCAAAATGAAGAAAAAATCAAGCCCTGGGAAATCAGATAGGCCGAAAAGACCAGAGTCGATCAATTCCTAAGCTGCGATTTCCATTTATGTTTCCAAAGCTATTCTCTGTAAAGACTTTTGATTTCTTTGGTTATACCACAAAATCTATAGTTTCGTAATCCTTTGCTATGTAATGAAATGTTTGCGGCTCACCATCATCAATGGTAATCGTTGCTTTTACTGCAAAGAATTTGGTCTCTCCCGGCGCGGGATCCTCAATACCCAGACGTTTGGCCGATACGGTAAGATCATCTCCCATAAGGGCATTTTGAGCTTGCTCGGTCACATCAACAGTATTAGCCTGAATACCATAGAATGCATGGTCGATTTGGATGGTAACTTGTTTTGGCATCGTTTGTAGTTTTTATAAATGTAACGAATTTTATAAAAAAGATATTACGCCAAGGCAAAATCCAGGGCATATTCCACGTGAATCTGTGTAGTATCGAAGGTGGGTATAGACACATCTTCCTGAGTTATGAGCAGGGGTATTTCAGTACAACCGAGAATTACACCCTCAGCTCCGGCAGATTCGGATAATTTGATAATTCTCTGAAATTCCCGCCTCGAGAAATCCAGTATTTTACCTTGTACTAGTTCTGAGTAAATGATCTCATGGACCTTTGATCGATCATCTTCCGAGGGAATTATAACTTCTATATTGAAGTATTGTCTTAAATAGTCTTTGAAAAAATCCTGCTCCATGGTGAATTTTGTCCCGAGTAGCAGGATTTTGCTAAGTTTTTGTCGAACGATCTGCTCTGCGGTAGCGCGGGCTATATGGAGAAAAGGGATTTTTAAATGCTTCTCTATCACTTCACAGCATGTATGCATGGTATTGGTGCATAATACAATACAATCTGCCCCTGCAATTTCCAGGTTAAGTGCAGCTTTCGTCATAAGTTGGCATAAAATATGCCATGAGCCAGCATGCTGAAGTCGCTCTATTTCAGCAAAATCTACCGACTCCATTATACAATGAACCGAGTGATAACCACCGAGCCGTTCTTTTACACCTAAATTCAGGAGTCGATAATATTCAAGGGAAGACTCCCAGCTCATGCCGCCAATAAGACCGATCTTTTTCATAGGCAGAAGTTTATTGATCCGTTCGGTTGGTTGGTTCAATATCCTCATCTGGATCCTGTTGAGGAATCGGTGTTCGCTTACTGAAGGCCAGGATCAGCATGTGCAGGAGGAAAACAAGCTGGCCGAAGGCAATGATCAACAATGCAGCGCTAAGAAGCTGGTGATCGGGATTTACAAAATAGGATAGTATCCAGAACGCCACCGCCATATCAAGGGTGCAAAATAAATGGATCAGGGTAAACCATTTTCTTAACCGAATTCGAGCGCGAATCAGGTTATGGTATATAACCCCTATCAAGGCAAAAAAGAAACTGATCCAGATAGACAGCATCTTGCTTGATGCAACATACTCCGAATCGTTAATCACCAGGCTGAATTGCTCCCTTCCGAAGAAGCCTGCAAGCAGGACTATAGGAATGCTCACCCAGAACATAATATGCGGACTGTGATACAGGCTTTTAAGCGTTTTTTCAGAGGGGGATTCCATGTATTATTTAAGGTTAAATGTATGACCAAAAGTTGGATTTAATCAAATTTGAATGCTATCATTTCACTTTGACATCAGTGGATTCTGTAATATCCTAATTAAAAACACGCGGTACCCGAAATTAAAAATCTGAAAAATCAATATTTCTTACTATATTGAATTGCATTTTACTTACTCCCAATTAATAGCTTAATTCTTTTTTGTCCGAAATTAACATCCAAAGCCTTAATCAGCTGTTGTATTGGTGAGTTCATTGTATTATTAATCAGTTAAAGCAAAAACAATCATGGTGAAAAAAAAAGATGTCATAGTCGTAATTATAGTTGAAAATCCCCCGGCACTTTTGCAGGGAGATGATGCTGGTCATATTCAATTTTATGATACAAGAAATGAAGTTCAGGGCGTAGGTGGTCCTACGCAATATGAAACGATAGTCGATGGAGGGAAAAATATCAGTTGGTGTGCAGTAATCAACAATGCTGATAATTACCCAGGTTATAAGG
>JABDPL010000181.1 GCA_013042825.1 Flavobacteriaceae bacterium
GAGCCGGGCTCTGTGGCTCGATGCTTGCCTTGAGATTAGGCCAACGCGGATATCAGGTGAGGGTAATGGAAAAACGCCCCGACCTGAGATCGGTCGATATCAGTGCCGGCCGTTCTATAAATCTGGCCTTTTCAGATCGTGGGATGAAGGCTGTTACCCTAGTAGGACTCCAGGACAAGGTCAAGCCCTTGTGCATCCCGATGCATGGACGCATGCTTCATGACCGGCAAGGAAATACCAAAATGTCGAATTACAGCGGTCGAGACTTTGAATTCATAAATTCGATTTCAAGACAACATCTTACCGCCCTCTTGATGGATGAGGCCGAAAAATTGAGCAATGTCACTATCGAATTCAATAAAGAATGTACAGATGTCGATTTTGAGAAAAAACGAACATCCTTCTATTGCAAAGAATTAAAAGTGGAACTTGTAATTGAATCCGATGTGATCATTGGAGCCGATGGTGCCGGTTCTGCTTTGAGAAAGAGTTATTATCTCTCAAGAAAATTCCTCTTTAGCTTTTCTCAGAACTTTCTCAGTCATGGTTACAAGGAACTTACGATCTTACCCGATGATAAGGGGGAGTTCAAAACCGATAAGAATGCATTGCATATATGGCCGCGGGGAGATTATATGCTTATAGCACTACCCAATCTCGATGGTAGTTTTACGGTTACCCTGTTCCTGAGTTATTCCGAAGGCGATTATAATTTTGACATGTTAACCGAACCTGAGGCGGTCATGGATTTCTTCCGAAATGAATTCCCCGATGCTCTCGCACTCATGCCACATATAGTCGAAGAATTCTTTGAGAATCCTACAGCACCATTGGGAATGGTGAAATGTTCACCCTGGCATTACCAGGGAAATTCCCTGCTCATAGGCGACGCAGCTCACGCTATTGTCCCGTTTTACGGACAGGGGATGAATGCTTCATTTGAAGACGTCGTTGTTCTCGATCATTTCATCGGGCAACATGAAGGGAATTGGGAAGCGATCTTTAAAGCTTATGAAAACGAACGGAAAAAAGATACCGATGCCATAGCAGACCTGGCCATTGATAATTTCTATGAAATGAGAGATCATGTAGCAAGTGATATATTTCAGAAGAAAAGAGAACTCGAGATGGCATTAGAAAGCCGATTTCCCGATGAATACTCCTCGAAGTATTCCCTGGTAACTTTTAATGAGAATATTGGATATCGTGATGCCATGGTTCGTGGAAGGGCGCAGGACAAGGCCATACTGAATATGATAGCCGATGGTGAGATCAACCTCAATGATAATATGAGAGCCATACTCGATAAGATTGTTAAATCAACTGAAGATATTTTAGAAGATGATCGCGTTGCTAGGACTATGCGACTTTAAATACTGAATTATGAATGAATCGAAAGTAACACCAAGGGGGGCATACCCTCATACAAAGCGGGCCGGTGATTTTATTTTTGTCTCAGGGACAAGCTCCAGGCGTGCAGATAACACAATTGCTGGCGCTGAAGCGGTTGACAGTATGGGTACAAAACGTTTGGATATCAAGGTGCAAACCCGTGAAGTACTGAGGAACATCGAAAGAAACCTGAAAAATGCAGGGGCATCATTAGATGATGTGGTTGACGTTACCTCGTTTTTAGTCAATATGAATGATTTTTCTGGATATAATGAGGCCTATGCCGAATTTTTCAATGCGGAAAACGGGCCGGCGAGAACAACTGTGGCTGTTCATCAGTTACCACATCCTGATTTGGTAGTTGAAATAAAGGTGATGGCCTACAAGAAGACATCATGATCATACAAAACTTTATAAATGGCCAGTATGTGGACCCCATCGCTGATGGATGGATCGATAATTACTGCCCTGCGGATGGTGAAGTCTACGGGAAAATCCCCGATTCTTCCGCTGACGATGTGGAGGTAGCCTATATCGCTGCCCGGTCGGCTTTTAAGTCCTGGTCAATCCTTCCCGTGGAAGAACGCAGTAAGATATTACTGCGACTGGCCGATTTAATAGAAGACAATCTGGAGCGACTGGCAGAAGCAGAAAGTGAAGATAACGGTAAGCCCGTGAAACTAGCCAAAACGGTAGATATTCCCCGGGCGGCACAGAATTTCAGATTCTTCGCACATGCCATTACCCAATTTTCAAGCGAAAGCCATGAAACGGTTGGCCTTGATGCCATAAATTATACCTTAAGACAACCCATTGGTGTTGTGGGCTGCATTTCACCATGGAACCTCCCACTCTATTTATTCACATGGAAAATAGCACCTGCCATTGCTGCGGGAAACTGTGTCGTAGCTAAACCAAGCGAGATAACGCCTCTTACCGCTCATATGCTCGGTGAGCTATGCGACAAAGCAGGCCTGCCCAGCGGTGTGCTGAATATAGTTCATGGCTATGGACATAAAGCAGGCCAGGCCATTGTTGAACATCCCGATATCAAAGCTATATCCTTTACCGGAGGAACACAAACCGGGGCAAAGATCGCCAGTGCTGCAGCTCCTTTATTCAAAAAACTTTCTCTTGAACTCGGTGGGAAAAATCCCAATATAATTTTCGCTGATTGCGATTATAAAAACATGCTGGAAACGACCCTGAGGTCGTCATTCGCTAACCAAGGTCAGATTTGTCTCTGCGGAAGCAGGATCTTTATTGAACAAGACCTTTATGAACAGTTCAAGATTGATTTTGTCGATCGCGTCGAAAACCTTCAAATCGGTCATCCCAATGACGAAAATACAGATATAGGGGCATTGGTTTCCAGTGATCACTTAGACAAGGTGCTTGACTATATCGAGATTGCCAAGGAAGAAGGTGGTAAGCTGCTCTGTGGAGGCGAACGTGTTATAATCAAAGGTTTTGATCAGGGTTATTATATGTCTCCTGCAGTGATCGAGGTTAGTACTGACGAATGCCGGGCAAATCGTGAGGAGATCTTTGGGCCGGTGGTTACAATAATGCCTTTCAAGTCTGAAGAGGAGGTACTGAATATTGCTAATAAGGTCGACTACGGCCTATCGGCAACAATCTGGACTAATGACCTGAATCGTACCATGCGCATGAGCCATGCTATACATTGTGGAATTGTCTGGGTGAATACATGGATGTTGCGCGACCTGCGTACACCTTTTGGCGGAATAAAAAATTCAGGCGTAGGTCGGGAAGGCGGATTTGAGGTTCTGAGATTCTTTACCGAACCCAAAAACGTTTGTATCAAATATTAAGTCAACCAAATATGATCAAGTCATGAAATTAAAAGGAAAAATTGCCGTGATCACTGGAGGAAGCCGCGGTCTCGGACGAAATACCGCCCTTCATCTTGCCGATGCCGGATCTGATATCATATTTACATATTATAGGAATGAAGCAGCGGCAGATTCAACAGTGGCTGATATAACCGAAAAAGGACAGAAGGCCTTTGCTCTTCAACTAGACACCAGGAAGATCGAAGACTTCCATACATTTAAGGATAAACTCAGGAATTGCCTGAAGGAAAACTTTGGAAGGGACAGTTTTGATTTTCTGGTAAATAATGCCGGATTTGGCCGGGAAGGCATGATTACCGATGTAACCGAAGAAGATTTCGATGATTTATTGAATGTACACTTTAAAGGTGTATTCTTCCTTACACAAAAACTATTGGATTCCATTTCGGATGGTGGCAGGATCATTAATGTATCAAGTGGATTGGCAAGGTTTTCAATTCCGGGCTATGCTGCTTATGCCTGTATGAAGGGTGCGGTTGAGGTCTTTACCAGGTATCTGGCCAAGGAATTGGGGCCTAGAAAAATAACGGTCAATACGCTGGCGCCGGGAGCCGTTAACACCGATTTCAATAAAGAAAACTTTGAAGCCATGCCCAAGGTGGTCGAATTTATCGCTTCGCAAACAGCCCTGGGAAGAGTCGGTGAAAGTGATGATATCGGTGGGGCTATAACCAGTCTCTGTCTTGATGAAATGGCCTGGGTAAACGGGCAACGTATAGAGGCATCCGGAGGCATGTTCACTTAATCGATTGATATGGATCTAAAATTGAATGGAAAAAGAGCCTTGGTTTGCGGAAGCACCCAGGGTATTGGAAAAGCTGCAGCCATTGTTCTGGCCAACGAAGGTGTTCAAATTACCTTGATGGCGAGGAATGAGGAAAAATTAAAGGCAGTTGTAAAGGAATTACCGGGTTCTCATTCCCACGATTACATAGTAGCTGATTTTTTGGAACCGGCTAAACTTCGTAGCTCAATTCAGTCTTATCTGGAAATAGAGCCTGGCTTTCATCTCCTGATAAACAATACAGGAGGCCCACGTAGTGGCCAGATTATAGATGCTTCACTCGACGAATTCCGCAAGGCATTTAATCAGCATCTTATATGCAATCATGTACTCGCTCAGGAATTGGTGCCTTATATGAAGGCTGAAGGATTCGGACGAATAATCAATGTAATTTCAACCTCGGTTAAAGAACCGATTCCAGGGCTTGGTGTTAGCAATACCATTAGAAATGCAGTAGCCAACTGGAGCAAAACCTTAGCGGGTGAATTGGGGTCATACAATATCACGGTGAATAATGTACTCCCCGGATTCACCGAAACCGAAAGGCTTAACGAGATCATAGCGATAAAGGCAGAGCGCGAAGGCAAGAGCATCGACCAAATGACTGAGATCATGAAGAATTATACCCCGGCGAAGCGGTTTGCCAAGCCTGGAGAGACGGCCATGGCAATTGCCTTTCTTGCCAGTGAACAGGCCGCTTATATCAACGGAATTAATTTACCGGTAGATGGTGGTCGAACAAAATCTTTGTAACTTTAAAACAAACTGAATTCAATGGATATGAGTAAAATCGTTTCGCCAGTAAATTTCAAGGAATGGATTGAGGAAAACAGGCATTTATTAAAACCGCCTGTGGGGAATAAAGTGGTTTGGAAGGATAGTGATTTTATCGTTATGGTGGTAGGCGGTCCAAATAATCGTAAAGACTATCATTATAATGAGACGCCCGAATTCTTTTATCAGATCGAAGGTGATATAGTCCTTAAAATCATCGATAAGGGTACTCCTAAAGACGTGCACATCAGGGAAGGGGATATATTTTTGTTACCACCTAAGGTTCCGCATTCCCCGCAGCGTGGAGCTAATACCGTTGGACTGGTGATAGAATATAGGCGTCCAAAGGGTGTTGATGATGCCTTGATATGGTTTTGTGAGTCATGTGTGACCAAACTATATGCAGAGGATTTTACGCTGAAAAATATCGAGACCGACATGCCTAAAATATTCGATAACTATTACAGCGATATCGACAAAAGAACCTGCCCGAATTGCGGCGCCATAATGGCTCCCCCTGAAAGGGTGAAATCAGAGGACTGATCATATGGAACGCAAACTGCGTATAAACGGTCATTCTCATCTGCTTCCCTATCCGGAAGAGATTCCCCAGTATATGAAGGATAAAGGGATCTTCTGGGTTGATAAGGATCGGAAATTCATGCTTCAAAAAGACTGGTAACGACCGGTTACCGACTCCAGTTTCTTTCTTACGGAAAAATTAGAATGGATGGATCGATTCAACATTGACCATGCTGTTGTTCTGAATCTCTCTCAACTCTACGGTAATGGTTTACGTGTTGAAGAAATGAAACAGGCCTTGCGATTTCAAAATGACTTCAACGCCAGGATTCAACAGAATTATCCCAATAAATTCACCTGTGGCTTCGTGGTACACCCTGGATTCGTGAGAGGGGCCTGTTGGGAAATTGAACGATGTGTGGAAGAACTGGGCATGCAGCTACTATGCCTTCCAACCCACTATATGGATACCATCGGCACCTGGAGATGCATATTCGATGAGGAGAATGAACCCCTATTCGAATTGGCGAGCAAATATAATCTGGCGGTTGAGATTCATCCTTATGATGGCGAGAAGTTTATTAAACTGGAAAATACAGCCTGGCGTTTTCATTTGATCTGGATGCTCGCTCAATGTGCAGATGCCTATCATTTCCTTACGCTAAGTGGTTACCAGGATAAATTTCCAAACATGCGTGTTTGTTTTGCACATGGTGGACAATTGGCTCAGATCAATCTTGGAAGAAGGATTCAGGGCTTTGACGGCCGACCCGACCTTTTCGAAGGCATGCAGCATCCGAGAAAGGCCGTAGGCCATAGAAATATTTTCTTCGATACCCTTGTTCATGATACCGGTTCATTAAAACTACTTATTGAAAACCAAGGTTCAAAACAGGTGATTATGGGACTTGATGACCCTTATCCCCTGGGTGAAATGGAAAGCGAAAAACAGTCCTCTTATCCAGGAAAGATTCTTGATCTGGCCATGGAGCGTGATATTCTCACACAAAACGAATGTGATGATATCTGGGACGCTAATGTGCTGCAGTGGTTATTTGGCGATGATGAGGAATCAAAGAAAAAATTGAAAAATCGAATACTTAATTGATGAATTTTCTACCAGACGAAATAGATAACTACGTAGTGGCACACAGCCAGGACGAACCAAAATTACTACAGGAACTGAATCGTGAAACCAACCAGAAAGTTTTGCAGCCCAGGATGCTGAGCGGTCATTACCAGGGCAGGGTTCTCAGCATGCTTTCCAAACTGATCCGACCGAAAACCATATTGGAAATAGGCACATATACGGGTTACTCTGCACTATGCCTGGCCGAAGGCATGGATCCGGATGGCGTGTTGCATACTATAGATATGAATGAGGAGCTTTTCGATATTCAGCGGCGTTTTTTTGACCGTTCCAAGCACGGCAGTTCCATCGTTCAGCATATCGGAAATGCACTGGAGATAATCCCTAAACTGGATGCACCTTTCGATCTTATCTTTATGGATGCCGATAAGGAGAATTACTGCAACTATTTTGAACTCGTAGTCGACAAACTCAATTCGGGTGGTGTTTTACTGTCCGATAATGTCTTATGGAGCGGAAAAGTTCTCGAGGAGATCGAGCCTGATGACGAAGCTACTGCGGCCCTTGTAAAATACAATGATTTGCTTTATAACGACAGTCGAATCGAGACTGTCATTCTTCCTATTCGGGATGGGTTGACCATCAGCAGAAAAAAATAAAGCCCCGTTTACACAGGGCTTCATCGTATTGGTTTTAATTTAAGTACTGGGAATCTTAGCAGATCTTGGTATTAAATTAAGAGACCTTAACCAATTTTGCGTTATATGAAATCTTGAGTTTGTATTGTTGTATGCAACTCGTGATCTTTTGATAGAATTCGAAATTATCGAAGGGTTTGGTAATTACATCACAAAACCCTATCGTTGAGAAATCATTTTTCACCTCCTCTATATCAGCTGCCGTTAGGGCCAGAATAGGTATAGATGGATTGAACTTCCGGATCTCCTTGGTTGCATCAATTCCATTCATAACGGGCATGTTGAGATCCATGAGAACGAGATCGTATGGCCTAGACTGAACCGCCTTAAGGGCTTCAAGTCCGTTTTCAACAACTTCACATTCGAAGTTTCCTTTTTCAAGAACATTTTGGGTAACGATCTGATTTATCTTATTGTCCTCGGCCACAAGAATCAAATAGCGTTCATTGATAGGCACGGTTTTACCGGTATTGGTTGTTTCGGTGAATACCTTCACATCCTGATCGATCGCGAATTTGACTGTAAAACTAAATTCAGCGCCTTGTCCTTCTTCACTTTCCAGTTCGATTTGGCTTCCGAATAATTCAACCAGGTTCTTTGCAATAGATAGCCCAAGACCAGTACCTTGATAATCAATGTTATGTACCTCATTAAGTTGAGAGAAATTCTCAAAGATCTTCTGATGATGAGACTTGGGTATTCCCGGGCCATTATCCTTGATAACAAACCGCAGGGTTGCCTCAGATTCGTTTGTGTCTGTGCGATGAACACCGACTATGATCTTGCCGTTCTCGGTAAACTTTATGCTGTTCCCCACCAGGTTGATCAAGATTTGAGACAACCTGACGTTATCGCATTTGACATAATCAGGAACACCAGCATCGATCTTTATCTTTAATTCGTTGTTATTTTCCTGAATCCTGTATTCAAATGAATCAACGATGTTCTCAACCAGGCTCCTGACATTAACAGAGTTTTCTTGCAACTGAACCTCTTCAGATTCAATCTTACCAACCTGAAGAATATCATTGATCAGGTTTAAGAGGTAATCCCCCGAAAATTTAAGCGATTTCAGGAACTTATTATCGCGTTCACTCAGGTCATTGCTTTTCAACAGCAACGAAGTAAGACCGACTACTCCGTATAAAGGGGTTCGCAATTCATGTGTCACATTGGAAATGAAATTTGATTTGAGCATCAGGGAATTCTCGGCTGTATCCCTCGCTCGTTCCAATTGCGCATTCCGTGCTTTAAGTATTGAGCTCAGCTTTCTTTTTGATAGATAATTCCTGTAAAGCGTTAAAAGGGAAATGACCAAAAAGATTATAGCCAGAGTTGTGATAAGGTTAATCTTCTGTAATTTCTTTTTAACCTGTTCCTGAAGTAACACCTCCTTGTTAGCCAACTGCGCATCCCGTTTGTATTCAGCGATAAGAAGTCTGGATTTGGCAATATTTTCTTGCTTGATATTCTCGGCATCCATCAGGGTTTCAAGGCTTTTATTGTATTTCAGAAGTATATCGTACGCCTGCTGATTGTTACCCAATGCCGCTTGCGATTCCGAATACGCCTTATAAATTGAACTCAAAAGTTCTTTGTTTCGCAACTCTTCAGAATCATCCCGGTCCTCCATATAAGCAAGGGCCTCTTCAAACTTGTCATTGGCCTTAAAATAGGATTCCTTTTGTACCAGATATAATCCATAAATGTAACTGAAATACCCTTCATTGTAAACACTAAAGGTCGCGTTATCAAGATTTTCTTCGGCGCGCAGCAGATATATCAATGCTTCAGATAATTTACCCCGGTCGAGGAAAGTCTCAGATAAGTTAATTTGAATCTTGAATAGGACATTCTGTTTTTTGTCATTATTATTCAGATCTCGAACATCTCGCTTTTGAGCATATTCATTGGCCATCTGAAACAACGGAATAATATCTGAATCCGGCTTGTTATTGTTATACACCTCACCTAGGTTCATATAGGCGTTGGCTATCAAGTAATTATCATTGATCTCCTTAGCCGCGTCAAGCATTTTCAAATAACAGCGCTCGGCATCATCATACTCCTTCATGTAGCCATAAATGCGCCCTAGTGTGAAATTTGCCACCGCTATACCATAACTATCATCTATTGAGTCTGATAATTCAATAGCTTCATTGAACGCACTGATAGAAAGCATGAATTCATTATTGTTAAAATGATCCAATGCCAGGCTGTTAATACTATCGATCTGTTTGATTATGCCTCTTTCATCCGTCGCAGAAAAGGATGAAAACATGGTAAGGATGAAGACATAAATAAGTAGTCTATTCTTCACGGTAATTTAAGATTTGGGTTATTCAAATATATAAAGGCAAAAATTCCTGAGATGAAATGCAAGTGAAATTTGTTAAGCGGAATTCTTACTTCTGTAAATTGTAAAAAAATGTAAGAATATTCTTCAAAAATGGGGTTTTCGATCGATAATCTGCAAAATCGATCTCAAAGCTTGCGTTTGATCGAGCCTCCGAAGTCTTCCAGGTCTTCCTTTACCTTATTGATCTCGTCACTTATTCCCTTGGTCACATCCGTATCGATACCGTGCTTTTCGGCACTTTTGGTGATCTCTTGCTTGATGTCGTTGGTAGCATCTTTGAGAGTTCTCATGCCCTTACCCAAACCCCTGGCGATCTCGGGTAGTTTGTCGGCACCAAAAACCATGATCACGATAAAGAGGACGAATGCGATCTCAGCGCCACTTATAAATAGAAAAGGTTTTAGAAGCATAGATTACAAATATACGGTCTTTAGCATAAAAAAAGCCAACTCAAGATGAGTTGGCTTCACTGTTGAAATAAATGGGTTAATTTTTTATCCTGCTCTTGAATTGCTCAAACTTATTTTGCCGCAATTCCTTGGGCCATGAATTATTTGAAGTATCTATATCGGCTGTTTCTTCATCAGGGTCTACGGTAATGGAAACGATCTCCTTATCAGATGCTATTGCCTTACTTACCTCATCGTCATTCAATCTCCAGATCTGGGCGGGATAAGTTTCTCGTTTTGAACTTCCGTCCTTGTACGTATATTCAACAATAATAGGCATTACAAGTCCTCCCGGTTTTTCAAAAGTGATATTGTAAAAATACTTAGGCG
The DNA here is from genome assembly GCA_013042825.1 of Flavobacteriaceae bacterium. Classification (GTDB taxonomy): domain Bacteria; phylum Bacteroidota; class Bacteroidia; order Flavobacteriales; family Flavobacteriaceae; genus SHLJ01. The sequence goes on from JABDPL010000181.1 coordinate 10,276, forward strand.
TTTTCATTGCCTGTCTTTCTTTTTCATCGAAGTTATCCATTAAGTACTCTTTCAAGGTTGGGGCGCTGTCTAACAACGTACCATCTCTCATGCCTTCCTCGAACTCATCGCTACCCTCCTCAACCATATATACCAGGGGTGGAAGGTCACTCAATTCCATACCATACTGCTCAACATAATTCTTGATCCATTCATTCGGGGTTGAAGAGACATAATATTTTCTAACTTCCTTCAATCCGATGTCAACATAGTCGGTAGTGTAGAACCAGCCCCTCCAAAACCAGTCCAGATCAAAAGCAGAAGCATCTTCCATGGTTCTGAAAAAGTCTTCCGGAGTGGGGTGCTTAAACATCCAACGCTGCGCATATTCCCTAAACGCATAATCGAATAACTCACGGCCCATTATGGTTTCCCTCAAGATATTCAGTGCGGTGGCCGGTTTTCCATAGGCATTGTTTCCAAACTGATAGGTATTCAGTCCTTTGGTCATGATGGGGGCAATAAAATCCTGATCACCGCCCATATAAGGAACGATCTTACTCGCCGGCCCTCGTCGTGAAGGATATTTTTCGTGTCCCTCAGATAGCGCCTCAGGATACCATTCGCCAAAATCCTGCTCAGCAACATACTGCACAAAGGTATTCAGGCCTTCGTCCATCCAGGTCCATTGACGTTCGTCACTATTGACGATCATCGGGAAATAATTATGCCCGACTTCATGAATGATCACGCTTATCATTCCGTATTTGGTGCGATCGCTGTAAGTACCATCCTCATTAGGCCTGCCGTAATTCCAACAGATCATGGGGTATTCCATGCCCTGGTTTTTGGCATGAACCGATATAGCCTTGTGGTACGGATAATCGAAAGTCATCCTCGAATACGACTTCAGGGTACTTGCTACAGCCTTGGTTGACCACAGTTCCCATAAGGGGTTTCCTTCCTTTGGATAAAGGGAAACGGCCATGATATCCTTTCCTCCAACATTAACCGCCATCATGTCCCAGATAAATTTCCTGGAGGTCGCAAATCCATAATCCCTGACATTTTCAGCATAGAATTTCCAGGTTTTCTTTTCTTTACTTTTCGACTTCTCAGCAGCCTCCGCTTCTTCCTGGGTTACAATAACAACCGGTTCATCATATGATTTTTTTGCACGGGCATAGCGTTCCATCATAACCTTGCTGAACACGTCTTTCCTGTTCGTAAGCTCGCCTGTTGCATCCAGTACATGATCAGCAGGAACCGTTATGTTAACCTCAAAATTTCCAAAGGGAAGTGCAAATTCATCACGACCCCAGAACTGTGAATTCTGCCAGCCTTCAACATCATTATAGACTGCCATACGCGGATAAAATTGCGCTATGACATATGCCCGGTTATCATCCTTGGGAAAATATTCGTAACCCGATCTTCCCCGACCATTAACGTGGTTATTTATATCATACCACCATTTAATAGAAAATGAGAATTTGTCTCCGGTTGTCATAGTTTTGGGTAATTCTACACGCATCATGGTCTGATTGATCATATGCGGAAGGTCCTTACCATTCATATCCTTCACTTCCTGGATCTTGAATCCACCATCAAAACTGTCGGTAAGATATTTCGAAGTGAACCCTTCTGTTTGCACCGCGGGTGCAAAACCGCTTCCCTGAATCAAGGGGGATTTCGAATCCTTAGCCCTCATATTCTGGTCAAGCTGAACCCATAAATAACTTAATTCATCAGGGGAATTATTGGTATATGTTATTACTTCATTTCCATAAATCCGGGCGCTCTCATCGTCCAGTTCGATGTCCATTTTATAATCTGCTTGCTGCTGATAGTATTCCGGGCCAGGGGCTCCGGAACCCGTTCTGAACATATTGGGGGTCGCAAATTCATCATACAACTGCTTGAACTTATTATTGTTCTCATGACCAGGTTTGCGCTCAGCTTGCTCGACGTCCTGACCCATCGCACTAAAGGTTATAAAGAACACACTTAGCACAATACTTTTGATATACCTCATAAATGGAGTTTTGAATTAATCCTGGATGGGAAATTAAAATTTAGAATCCCCCAAAAAAATAAAAGGCAAAAATAAAAAAATGACCTTTTTGAGTTAGGAAATCATTTGAAGTTTAACACCCCTTTAGCATTTTCCTTGATAAGGATGATACTTTTTTTCTTGCCTTTAACAGATGTTCGGATAATGTTTTGTTGGTCATCAAACAAATCGAATAGGACTTCATTTCCTATTTCCATGGAACTGATATTGTTTACGCCCAAGATCTCCAAATAGACAAACATGATGTCGTCTTCATATTCCTTCCCGATAAAGGTCAATTCCATAGGTTCAGCATCGATTTGAATTGTTAGTTTTTCTTTTATATAGCGCTCAGTATAAAGATCGGCAATCGGAGATTCATCTTCCATGCCAAGAACGATGGAATCATCGTATCGCTCCTGCAGCATGCGCTCAAAATCATCGATGAAAATCCGGCTTATGATCTGAACTGCTTCCTGCTCGGCCACATATTCGATCTGGGTTACGCTCACATAGAACTTATGCAAACCAACGGATAAGAAAAGTGGTATGACAAGTACAAGAAGTATTCTGAGCGATTTCATCATTTCAATTCAAGTGAATTTAAGATATTGAGAAGGTTCAAAAAGTATTCCAAAGATATTCAATCCTGTGACGAATTGAGATTTTCGAGATAGGTGATGTATTTTTCTTCCAAAAATTCCAAAATCTGAATATCGCCTTTATATCGGCACCTTTCCTCAAACGATTCATCTTCAGAGCAATACAAAAAGAATTCTTCTATTTTATCCTCATCTAATGGAAACGTCTTCAGGAAATCAGGCGCTAGCCTGTCCTTTATTTGGGTCATTAAATCATAGCTGCGTTCCAAAGCTACCCGTTCCTTCAGCATTTTTGTCCGTCCCGAAATGGCATTGATCAATGGAAGTATCGGAATGGTACCCGGCTGACCGGTTCTGGCTTCAGCCAGTCGCCTTTGACTCTGAGTAAGGGGTTTTCCTGTGTAGCCCGGAAGGCCGAGGTCATAAAAATCAATGGGTCTTTCAGCTTCTGAATTATTGATGTCAGAATCTAATTTACCTGTCAGCACCCGCCCGACGATAACCTCATCTAGTACATTGATCTGCTCTTCCAGGTATACTGTAATTTCGGCTTCCTGAATATGCTTAAAGGAAACCTGAATCGTTTTCTCCTTATATCTTACAGATCTAAAATGTAAAGAATCCTTGTAAGAAGCCGTGATCCTGAAATACCCCTGAGAATTGGTTGTTGTAAAATAATTCGACGTCCTGTTGATCACATGAATATTCTCTACATCGCCTTTTGCAATCACCCGCCCGGTTATCGTGGCAGTTTGCCCAAAGCCCTCAACGTTTATCAAAAGGAAAAAGCAAGAGAAAGTAACAGCTAAACCGGTTAAACGCATAGCTAAATATAAACGAAATGGAACCAAACTCACTTCCTTGGGTGATATAAAGTTTTGTTAAGGGATATTTTATACTTTTAAAAAAACTACTGAAAATGGTAAACGCTATATTGGCCAGCACCTCCACAGTTCATGGCAGCGGTCCCCTCGATTACCTACTACCTGAGTTAGAGGTGTTTTTTGAGTTAAAGAAAGAGATTCTGTTTATTCCATTTGCGAGACCAGGCGGGATAACCCTCGACGGATACACCGAAAACGTGCAAAAATCCCTCTCAAGAATTAATAAGAAGGTCAAGGGAATTCATCAACTACACGATCCAAACTCTGCCATTAAGAATGCCGAAGCCATATTCACCGGCGGCGGGAATACATTTGTACTTCTTAATGCCCTATATAATCAGAATCTGATGAATCCGTTGAAGAGTGCCTTAAAGG
>JABDPL010000187.1 GCA_013042825.1 Flavobacteriaceae bacterium
AAACAATACCGTCATAGGGTTCATTAAACGCTCGCTTCGGTTGCGCATAATATCTGACAATCACATATTTACTGAACTCTTCTGTTAGACCAACAATAAGGAATGCCCTTATAAACTGCTGCATAACACTGAATTTATTGTTCAGCGGAATGAAGAAATCGAAGAACATGTATAGAATGGTCGTGATTATTATACTTACGATACCACCCAGCAGGAAGCAATATACCATGAGTCGCTTGGGTTCCTTTTCGTATTTGTCTTTCATGTAGATGTAAAAAACCACGATTGCGACGGGTGCAATGGCCAACAGGACTAAAGTCATAGTTGAAAATACTAATTTTTTACCGCATTGGAGATTTCGTCCAGAATTAATTTATAATAGGAAGCATTGGTGGGTACAAAATGTGAATTACCGGGACTCTCCTCGAGTAATTTCATAAATTCCCCGGGTCCTACGAGTTTTACACCATCAACCTCACCCGGCTGCAAGCGCAGTTCACCTATTCCGACCTTAAGAGGAGCGATATAGGCATGATGAAATTCATAATCCCTGATCCTCCCGTTATCATATTCCTTTTCATGCTTAAAGACACCCACAAAATTAAGCACATCCTTATCGAGTTTTAAGCCCAATTCTTCGTCCACCTCGCGTATTGCAGCATGAATGATCTGTTCACCGGCATCGACATGTCCGGCAGCGGAAACATCCCACAGCAGGGGAAATATCAATTTCGCAGCCGACCGTTGAGCGAGTAATACATGCCCGGTCTTATCGTATAACCACACATGAATGGTATTATGATACCAGCCGTTCAGGTGGGCATCCGATTTCAAAACGCGCTTTCCTAAGGGCTTTCCTTCTGGGTTAACCAGATCGATGTACTCATCCATCGATCTAATCGAAATATGAGAATGTGTCGCCGGCCTTGATCTTCAGAAGGGATTCATATATCAGGCGGATTACATTTTCAACATCGTCTTTATGGACCATCTCAACCGTGGTATGCATATAGCGCAGCGGGAGTGATATCAGGGCACTGGCCACACCGCCGTTACTGTATGCGAAAGCATCGGTATCTGTACCTGTTGCCCGGGATAAGGCTGCGCGTTGGAAGGGTATCTTTTTGGCCTCAGCAGTATCGATGATGAGGTCTCTAAGCCGCTGCTGCACAGCCGGGGCATAGGCGATTACCGGGCCTTTTCCAAGCTCGCAATGACCCTCCTTTTTCTTGTTGATCATTGGTGTGGTAGTATCATGAGTTACATCGGTGACGATAGCGACATCAGGCGCTATGGTTTCCGTGATCATTTGAGCACCCCTAAGGCCGATTTCTTCCTGCACCGAGTTCGTGATATATAAACCAAAATCGAGTTTACTCTTATTCTGATGGATCAATCGCGCCACTTCAGCGATCATAAATCCGCCCATGCGGTTATCGAGGGCACGACATACAAAGTTGTCCTTATTCAGAATATGAAATTCATCCGGGTAAGTGATCACACAACCCACATGAACACCGATCTTTTCAACCTCCTCTTTCGATTTACAACCGATATCAATAAATATATTGTCCGGTTTCGGCGGTTCCTCTTTAGCCCGGTTTCGGGTATGAATTGCCGGCCATCCGAAAACCCCCTTGACAATGCCCTTTTTGGTATGGATGTTAACCACTTTAGACGGTGCAATCTGATGATCGCTTCCGCCATTTCTGATAACATACAGCAAGCCGTCATCGGAAATATAATTGACATACCATGAGATCTCATCGGCATGTCCTTCAATCACGACCCTAAATTCAGCCTTAGGGTTGATAACACCAACCGCTGTCCCGTAGGTGTCGGTTATAAAGGTGTCTACATAAGGTTTCAGATAGTTCATCCAAAGTTTTTGCCCATCCCATTCATATCCGGTAGGAGCAGCATTATTGAGGTATTTTTCTAAAAAGTCCATCGACTTTTTGTTCAAGATCTTAGCTTTTGCCATCGCTTCAAATTTTGTATAAAAATAGCAATATTAACAGCATTTTTAAGTTTAAGAAAGACCAATTTCTTAATTTTATCATGCAGTTTAAGCCGTTTTGGAACGGTTTTCGTATCCCAAGTGATCATGAATAGATTGTTGTTCATATGTTTATTCTTTCCGGCTTTCTTTTTTGCTCAGATAGAAGAAGAGGCCAGGGACTCTATTTCCGACCGCTATCTTATTATAGAAGGGGATTCCATTCTAAGAACGGCTATCGACCTCGATGAAGTGATGCTTCTGCACAAACTCGAGTTCAGTTCGAAGGAAGACAGGCGGCAATATCTAATTCTTAAGCGGAAGACCATAAAGGTGTATCCTTACGCCAAGCTGGCAGCTGAACGTTTGGAAACCCTGAACTCGCGACTGGACAATATGAAAACCAAACGTCAGCGTAGAAAATATGCCAAACGCATCAATAAGTACATTGAAGGAGAATTTTCAGATGAATTGAAAAAACTGACCCGTACAGAAGGGCAGATATTGATCAAATTAATTCACAGGCAAACGGGTAAAACAGCCTTTGGCCTGATCAAGGAATTGCGCAGTGGCTGGCGTGCTTTCTGGTATAACAATACGGCCAAAATATTCGATATTTCTCTCAAGCGCGAATTCGATCCCCTGAATGTAAAGGAAGACTACCTGATTGAAGATGTTTTGCAACGCAGTTTCCAAAACGGCCGACTCCCGAGTCAGAAATCGGCCCTGGACCACGATTTTTTTGAGCTTACCGAAAAATGGATAGGTGATACCGCCAAAACAGCTTCGAATGAGACTGCAAACCGAAACTGAAGAACAACTTAACGGACTAACCCACGGTATTGGCGCCGGACTAGGAATAGCCGGACTTGTTCTTATGTTGGTGTTTTATTCTGCCGATGTTCCGCTTAGTCTATTCAGTATACTTGTTTATGGTTTATCGGTGATAATACTTTTTATGGCCTCTACCAGCTATCACCTTATTCGGAAGAAGGAATTAAAGAACTATTTCCGCATCGTTGACCACATCAGTATCTACCTGCTAATAGCCGGAACATATACACCCGTCTTATTGCTCATGCTGAAGGATAGCCTCGGCTTAACACTATTCTGGTCAGTATGGGGAATAGCGGGACTCGGTACTATACTGAAGCTGTTCTTTACCGGCCGTTTTGAACTGTTCTCTACCTTGTTGTACCTGTTCATGGGCTGGCTCATAGTATTCGATTTTTCAGCTTTGGTTGAGCTGATGCCAACAAACGGATTGATCTTTCTAATCGCCGGGGGATTGTCATATACCCTGGGCATTGTGTTCTACATCTTCGAACGTATTCCTTTTAATCATGTGATCTGGCACCTGTTCGTGCTAGGTGGCGCCATCTGTCATTACTTTATGATCTTTTTCTATGTGATCTGAAGGATGCGGGATGATCGTATTTATATGAAATAGGCAATGGCTACAGCCGCTGCGATCACTATGATCTTCTGAAGGTTGAATTTATGGCCTTCACTGCTTTCAAACAGTATGATTGTTGAAATATGAAGGAAGATACCGATGACCACCGCGCTGATATAGCTGATAATACGCTCATCAATAACCGCTACATTGGAGATATATGTGCCCAGAGGCGTCATCATTCCGAAAATAAATAATGCCGAGATCACCTGCATATTTTTAAAACCGGATTCGATGAAATAGGAGGTGATCAATACCGCGATCGGTATTTTATGAATGAGGACACCGTACACCATATCGTTATGCTGGTTTATCGGGAATCCCTCCATAAAGGCATGAATACATAAGCTGATGAACAATAGCCAGGGAAACCCCTTTTGCTCTTGATGAATATGTATATGTCCGTGCTCGGCACCTTTGGAAAAGAATTCCAGGAATATCTGGAACAGTATCCCAACCATGATGAGCAAACCGATGATACGAGCTTCTAACTTCAGGTAAACCTCGGGCAAAAGTTCAAAAACAGTTATCGATAAGAGGAAAGCTCCGCTGAAAGCTAAAAGCAGTTTTATGTTTGATAGGGTCCGGGGCCGTGCCAGTTTGACCAGTACATAAC
>JABDPL010000203.1 GCA_013042825.1 Flavobacteriaceae bacterium
GTGGTATACCCTTTCGACCGGAAATAGTTGGATGGATCCTTTTCCGAAGCAACCAAAATAAAATCCCCACCCCAGGCACCTAGACTTTTTATGCTGCCGTTGAAGTCGTGAAAGCGCTGCGTTTTGACTGTGGGCATATGAAGGATCTCAGACATCATCGCTTCATGGCTTTCCATTAGCCTGTGATAAGACTCCAGGTCCCTGCATGCGGTAAATGCATCTGTGAGTTCATCTGCTCTTGAAATATAGAGCTGTTTATCGAATTGCCCTTTGCGGTAATGAGCAATGGCCTGGCGACTATCTTGTTTCTCATTCAGATGAACAAAATATAATGACCCGCTGAATTCAGGATGGAAGTCTGCCGGCTTTATAATAACCTCCCTGTTTTTGCGCCTGTACAGTATGGGTGAGTCATGTATGGCACAGGCTATATCATATCCGCTTCCACCAAAGGTAAGATCAAGAAGCCGATAGGGATCTACATCTGCCCACCCAGCAATATTGTTTATTAGGGTGGAAGAACTTCCCAGCCCCCAGTCATTAGGGAACTCAAGTTTTGTATGAACGATGCAACCCCGGAGTTCGTTGATGAAATCAGGGTTCAACCCCAAAACAGCGTTTAATATTTTTATCAGATTCCTCGTGATGGAATCGCAATTATCTTCAATTTTAAAACTTGAATCCTTTAGAACGAACTCATGCTCATACCAGCTATGACCTGATGAGTCGATACTTTTCCAGACCAGGGATTTTCCCGATACCGGTTCAACAGACAGCGATTGGCCATATTTCGTTGGAATAGCCAGGGCTTTAGCACCATCAAGAACCAGGTATTCCCCCGTGATCAATAATTTTCCGTGACTGTAATAGGTTTTCATACGTTCTTAAAGTCGCAGCCGTTCAAGTGCCTTCACCACCGCGCTATGCGTAACCGTATGCGTTTTAAAATGCTCGACCAGCTGTGATTTCTCCGTGTCAGTTGCCTTGAATTCATTTAGGATATTCATCAGGTGCATTTTCATATGACCCTGTTGAATTCCAGTGGTCACGAGTGAGGTCAAGGCTGCGAAATTCTGGGCTAACCCAACAGCAGCCACAATCTGCATGAGTTCGGGTGCCGAAGGGTTGCCTAACAGTTCATGAGCAAATCCCACCAACGGATGCAAACGTGTTAGTCCGCCAACGGTTCCCAGGGCCAGTGGAATTTCAAGCCAAAACCGGAATATGCCGTCGTCCAGCTCTGCTCCTGATAAGCTGGTATACTGACCGTTCCTGGACGCATAGGCATGCACACAGGACTCAATAGCCCGAAAATCATTTCCGGTAGCCACCACAACCGCATCAACGCCGTTCATAATACCCTTATTATGAGTAACTGCCCTGTAAGGTTCAATTTCAGCAATGCGAATAGCCTGGACGAATTTCGCAGCAAATTCATCTGTACGAATGCCTTTTATTACTGTAAGATCATCTATAGGGCATTGCACCTCGGCCTGTACAAGACATTCAGGGACATAGTTGGAAAGTATGCTCATAATGACCTGAATCTCTTTTTCATCTTTGGAAAAAGCGGGATAAACAAGGGCTTCATCCTTTAGGGTTTTGGCAAACTGTTCAAGACAGGAGTTGATGAAATTGGCACCCATGGCATCCAGGGTTTCGAATCTCGCATGCAGCTGATAATAGCCTTCTAGATCCGCGGTTTTGTCAACCAGGGAAATATCGAGTATACCGCCCCCTCTTTTCTGCATATTCCGGGTGATGGAATTAACAGCAATGAATAGTTTATCCTTAGTGCTTCGGAAAAATTCCTTCAATTTATCATGTTCGCCTTTGAAGATGAAGTGAACCTGACCAACCTTTTTTGTGCCCAGAACCCGGGTGCGAAAACCACCCCGATCCAACCAGAATTTTGCCGATTTACTCGCTGCGGCAACTACTGAACTCTCTTCGATGGCCAATGGAACAGCATACAACTTGTCGTTGATCAGGAAATTCGGTGCAATTCCGAAGGGCAGGTAGTAATTGGTAATGGTGTTTTCAATGAACTCGTCATGAAGCCGCTGTAACTCGGTATCGGAATTCCAGTATTGCATGATCCGATCTCGGGCCTGATCGTCTCCTGAAAAATAGTTGGAAATGACCCAATCGATCTTCTCCGATTTTGACAGTTTTGAGAATCCGGAAACGGGATTTACCATCATTTTTAACTTAGAAATGACAAAGATAGCACTAAGTTGTGAATATCATCAGATATGTAGGTTTAATGCCGATTTTACTGTTAATAATTCAGGCTTTTTGTATTATTTTTATTAAACTTGACAATATTTTGATTTAAACGCAAGGCTTAATGCATCCTATCCGAACAGCAGTGTTTCTGCTTTTTTTTGTTAGCTTTCTCTCACCTGCTCAGCAAAAGGATATCACTCTCCAAAATATATGGGACGGAACATTCAGGACAGAACGCATGGACGCCCTGCATTCCATGGCCAATGGAAAGCAATATTCCGTTCTTGAATTCAACAGTAACAATCGCACCTCAACGATAGATATCTATGACTATGAGTCCCTCTCTAAAGTAAAAACCCTGGTTAACTCAGCTGATCTAAAGGCTATTGAATTTTTTATCGACTACGACTTTAGTGAAGACGAATCGAAGGTCTTGTTAACTACCGAATTGGATCCGATCTATCGCAGGTCTGCACTTGGCAAGTATTATGTATTGAACCTGGCCGATGATTCTGTGCAATTGGTTTCCAAAGATAAAATACAGGAGCCCACCTTTTCCCCGCAAGGCGATTATGTGGCCTACGGCCATGAAAACAACCTTTATGTTTATGACCTGGGATCGGAAACTACCCGGCAGATCACCTTTGATGGAAAGAAGAATGAGATAATAAACGGTATAACCGATTGGGTGTACGAGGAGGAATTCAGCTTTGTTCGTGCTTTCGAATGGAACGCCGATGGGTCAAAGATCGCTTTTCTCAGATTCGATGAGACTGAAGTCCCTGAATTTTCGATGGATGTTTATGGTGGCGAGCTGTACCCGAAACAACAGCTCTTCAAATATCCGAAGGCGGGAGAGAAGAATGCCGAATTGAGTTTGCACATATATGACCTTAGATCCGGTAAAACTTCAGAAGTAAAGGTGGGTAAAAGATATTCCGATTTCTACATTCCCCGTATCCAATGGACAAAGGATCCGGATATTCTAAGTGCCCAGTACATGAACAGGTATCAAAATGAACTGGATCTTTGGATGATCAATGCCGATAATATGTCATCAGATCTTGTGCTTGCTGAGCGTGATGACGCCTATATCGACGTAACCTTCAACCTCACGTTTCTTGAAGATAATAGTTTTATCTGGACCAGTGAGGCCGATGGTTTCAATCATATCTACCACTACCGCCTGAATGGAGAACTGATCAACCAGGTTACCAGTGGCAACTGGGAAGTGACCAGTTATTACGGGTTTGACCAAGACAATAACAGAATTTATTACCAGTCTGTTGAGAACGGCTCGATAAACCGGGATATCTATGCTATTGGTCTGAATGGAAGAAATAAAAAACGGCTAAGCGATAAGGAGGGGACACATAGCGCTTCGTTTAGTGCCGATTTCACCTTTTATATCAATAGCTACTCAAGTGCCGAAAATGCGCCTGTGTATACTTTGAATCGTTCACGCGATGGGCGATTGATCAAGGTTATAAAGAACAATGAGAAATTAGCTGAGAAATTAAATACCTACAGAACTTCGAAAAAGGAGTTCAGCACTATATCGGTAAACGGTAACGATCTGAACATGTGGATGATCAAACCTGCCGATTTCGATCCCGAAAAGGCCTATCCCGTATTGATGTATCAATATTCAGGGCCGGGCTCTCAGCAGGTCAGTAATCGCTGGAACAGTTCTAACGATTACTGGTATCAAATGCTGGCCCAGAAAGGATATATAATCGTTTGTATCGATGGCAGGGGCACAGGTCTTCGCGGTGCCGAATTCAAAAAAGTAACCCAAAAGGAATTGGGTAAGTATGAGGTGGAAGATCAGATAGAGGCTGCCCGGAAGTTAGGCAGCTTGCCTTATGTAGATGCTGAGCGCATAGGAATATGGGGATGGAGTTACGGTGGTTTTATGAGCAGTAATTGCCTGTTTAAAGGGAATGATGTATTTAAAATGGCTATTGCGGTAGCTCCGGTAACGAGCTGGCGTTTTTACGATACGATATATACCGAACGCTATATGACCACACCGCAGGAAAATCCTGGTGGTTATGATGATAATTCGCCGATAAATCATGTTGATAAATTGAAAGGTGACTTATTACTGATCCATGGTTCAGGTGATGACAACGTCCATGTTCAAAATACCATGCGCATGATAGAAGCTCTTATCCAGGCCGATAAGCAGTTTGAATGGATGATATATCCTGACAGGAATCATGGTATTTACGGTGGAAACACCCGCTTACACCTGTATAAGAAAATGACCGATTTTATCGACCGCACCCTCGGAGACAAGCTTGTGAATAAAGACAGCCCATCGGAAAAGGTCAGGATCAGGGGCTGATTCAATAACAACCAATTTAAATCAATACTAACTAATAATAAACTCATGACAAACTCAGCATTTCCTAATCAAAAAACCCTGTTCGGCCATCCGGTAGGGCTCTACATCCTGTTTCTTACAGAGATGTGGGAACGATTTTCCTATTACGGTATGCGTGCCATTCTGGTACTATACCTGGTTGCGGAAACCGCTGCCGATAATCCCGGGCTCGGATGGGCAAACGACAGTGCCATCGCGCTATATGGCTG
>JABDPL010000204.1 GCA_013042825.1 Flavobacteriaceae bacterium
GAGCCATACCGATAATACAATCGACAATACCGACACCTACGAGCTGGAACTGAAGGATGGCGGCTATTTGCTCGATGGAGAGGTAAAGCCATTCGAAACTTCAACCAAGACGATTGCCGTGCGCCAGGAAAACGGAACACTTGAACAACAGGAAATCCCGATTATGAAAACCGTACATGGGCCGGTGATTAATAAAAGTGATAACAAGATCCTGGCGATCAGGATGGTTGGTATGGACCGGCCAAACATGTTCCTGCAATGGTGGCGCATGCTTAACAGTACAAATTTTGATGAATTCGAATCGGCCTTAGAAATGGCCCAGATACCCTTCTGGAATGTGATGTATGCCGATAAGGAGGGGGAGATCTTCTACCTCTTCAACGGACTGGTGCCTAAACGCTCTCAGGATGCATGGGATTACTGGGATCGCATAATTCCTGGCGGCAAGTCAGAAGACATTTGGACAGAAGTGCATGACTATGCCGATCTTCCGAAAGTCAGGAATCCTGAGCAGGGCTGGCTGCAAAACGCGAATGACCCACCGTGGACCAGCACCATTCCAATGACATTAAATGCAGATGATTATCCCGGCTATATGGCCCCGAGATATATGGCCTTTCGTCCGCAGCGTTCTGCCCGGATGTTACTTGAGGATGAATCGATCACTCATGACGAACTCGTAGAATATAAGTTATCCACCCGATTAGAATTCGCCGATCGTATCCTCGATGATCTTTTTATGGCCGTTGATGCTTCCGATTCTGAAAAAGCCAAAGAGGCCAAGGCTGTACTCGAAGCCTGGGACCGGGAAGCAGATGCCGATAGCAAAGGCATGTTATTGTTCTTTAACTGGGCACGAAAGTTTGGCTTCTGGAACAATTCTAACTACGCACAGGGATGGGATTTTGAGAATCCGCATACCACACCCGACGGATTGGCAGATCCGGAACGGGCGGTTCAATTATTGGAGCAGGCTGCCCTGGAGATCGAAACAAAATTTGGAAGTTTAGAAACGCCATGGGGTGATTATTATCGCATAAATTACAACGGAAAAAACCTGCCTGCCAATGGAATAGATGGCGGTCTTGGGATATTCAGAGTAGCCTGGCCCGGAGGTTCCGATGAGAACAATATGTACGTGGGTGGAGGCGATTCCTGGGTAGGAGTGATTGAATTTGGCGAAAAGGTCAATGCAAAAGTACTCTTGAGCTATGGGAACTCAACACAGAAGGACTCCCCGCACTTTGGCGACCAGCTGGAACTGTTTTCAAAAAAAGAACTCAGGGATGCCTGGTTCTATAAGGAAGATATACAGGCCAATACCAAAGAAATATTGATCAGAAATGGAGAAGCTTTCGAAATAAAAGAATGATCAGTCTTTAAAGGAAACAATACGGAGCTTGATATCCACCTTGTCTCCTATTAGGCCATTCATCGAACCGAAGACCAGGTCATATTCTTTTCGCCTGATCATGGTCTCACCTGACATTTCTAGTCGTCCTGATGCGGCATCATGATCGATGATAACGGGAATCTTTAATTCTCGTTGTTCCCCCTTAATGGTCAGCCTGCCTGACAGGATGGTTTCGTCTTCGACGCTTGTTATATTATCTGCGGAAAAGCTGATGTCGGGAAAGTTGGATATGTCAAAATATGGTTCCGTTCGAAGGATATCATCACGCTCATCGTTACCTGTGTCTATGCTGTTTACCATAACTTTAGCCGTTAATGATCGAAATGCACCGTTATCAAAGTTAATATTTCCGGAATAATTGGTAAAAGTACCATTCACCTTAAACGCAGCTAAATGCGTTATCCTGAAGGCCACCTCAGACTGGGTCGTATCAACAACGAAAGACCCATTCTGAGCAATAGCCGTGATCGTTCCACATAGAATGAAAGCGATCAATATACGCATAGGATTATATTTTTTATTCTTCAATAGCAAGCACTGTAAGGGTGATATCGACCTCATCACCAACGATCTTCGTGCCATTAGGCAACTGCCGATCGAAACTCACGCCATAATCCTGTCGGTTGATAGTGGTTTTGGCCTGAAAAGCGACAGACATTTTTTGAGTTGCAAGATCCATCAATGGTCCTTTGATGGTATATGGCAGAGCAATTTCATTGGTTGTTCCATGAATGGTTAAATCGCCGATTAAATACATCTGGCCTTCTTCCTCTTTTGTGCTTTTCGACTGAAAGGTGATCTCGGGATATTTTGCAGCATCGAGAAAGGCCGGACTTTTAACAGCTTCCTCCCCTCCTATATTGTTCGCATCGTAGCTATCTACTTTAATCACGGAGCTGGCTGAAGTGGCCGTAGGATCATCAGTATTAAAGCTAATGCTCCCCTGAACATCTTTAAAGCGCCCCACAACGTCTATTACACCGAAACGCTCAATATTGATCTGAACACTGCTATGACCGGAATCGATTTTGTAGGTTTGAGCAAGTGTTTCAGCTTGAAAAAAGATCAGGGCGATTAGGATGTAAATGTTCTCTCTCATTTTGAATTGATTTAAATTGAATTATTATTATGTCAGATTGAATACCGTTTAATTTCTGACTTTACCCAAAAATACGCTTGCTTTCGAATTAAATGGATTACCAGAGGCCCGTCTCAAGACTACAATTTGTCCGCAATGCCATATGGCATCGGCAATCGGGCCGTTAATCGTATTCCAAAATGGAAATTCACTAGTATTTCCCGATCTGTTGAATTGGATCTTGAATGCCGAAAGATCGGTGCTATTCCTGAATATATCAGCAGCCGATTTCAGATTATTTAGGGTTCTGGATCGTTTCTCGTCAAAGGTCAAATCATCCTGATCATTTGAACCTACAGGTTGTTTTAAGGCTATTTTTAATATAAAATCGGATAATCCCAGCAAATGATCGAGGGTCTCATCTGTAGAACGACCGCTTTCACTAGGCTTATAAACCAGGTCTTTTTCTGTAAGGCCTTCGGTAGCCCAATAATACCGAAAACCAAGCCCGTCAATCATGCGAGCAGCAACCGTGCAGGCATTATAGGTCTCGGGGTAATCAGGGATCTCGTAATATGGTAAATTCTTGTCCTGAGCGTTTACATTTGTCATGGCTAGTAGTATTAAACCGGAAATAATTATTGTCCTCATAAGACTAATCTTTAAGTTGTTCATTTGTTCGTATAGGATTAATCCCATATTTATCTACGAGGTAAATCAAGGAGGTCATGGTTGCAGTACCTAGCTCGAGTTCTCTTTTATTTACAGCATCGAACGTATCGCTGGCCGCATGATGGTGATCGAAATACCGCTGGCTGTCAGGTCTCAAGCCTGCAAGAACGTTGTTATCACCTTTTAGTGGGCCCACATCTGCCCCGCTTCCACCGCGTTCAAAATAATGGATCAGGTATGGTTTGAATAATGGTTTCCATTGAAGAACATGTTGAAAATTAGACTCACTGCAGTCGAATGAGAAACCTCTTGGTGTAAATCCGCCGGAATCACTTTCAAGCGCAAAAATATGATTCTCTCCTTTTTGCTTAGCCATTTCTGCATACTTACGCGCACCTCGTAATCCATTTTCCTCATTCATGAACAATACAACCCGCAAGGTACGTTTCGGCCGGATTCCAGTCTCTTTGAACAACCTGAGAACATCCATCGACTGTACGCAACCCGCGCCGTCATCATGTGAACCATCACCGAGATCCCAGGAATCGAGATGACCACCCACGGTGATAATCTCTTTAGGGAATTCACGACCTCTTATCTCTCCTATCACGTTGTACGATTGAACGTCCCGCATTTGCCTGCAGCTTTGCTTGAAATAGAACTTGATCTTAGGATCTAACTTCAGCATACCGCTCAGAAGTTCGGCATGTTTGGTGCTAATAGCAGCCGAGGGTATACGCTGCGAATTGGGAAGTTCAGCATAAGACATGCTTCCTGTATGGGGCAGGTCATCCAGTTTATGTGACATCGATCTCACGATTACACCGGCAGCACCGAGTTTTCCTGCTTCCATAGCTCCTGAATATCGCTGATCTACGCAGCCACCATAGGCGCTGAATGTATTGATCAAAGTCGGATCCATCGGACGATTATAAAATACGATCTTACCTTTAATTGTTTCCGGATCCCTGGATTTTAAATCTTCAATACCCTGAACTTCAATGAGTTCGGCCTTTAATCCCTCAAGAGGTGTCGCAACCGAACCACCGAGAGCGCAGATATTTACCGCTAAGGTTTCTCCTGGCTCTATTTCTATAAAAGCGAACTCAGGGGTGCCTCTAACCCATTTGGGCACCATTACAGGCTGTAGCCAAACCCTATCTAAACCGAGGCTATCCAACTGATCCCTGGTGTATTCAACGGCCCGTTGGGCATTGAGAGATCCCGACAGCCGACCACCGATCTCATTCGAAAGGTAGCTCAGCCACTCATAACTTTTTCCGTTTATCAATGAGGTATCGAAGATCGATTTTATGGTTTCCTCGTCTGTCTGTGCGGAAATGGGCAGACTCATAAGGCCGACCAACAGCAGGGTAATAATTCTCATAAAATTAAATTTACCTCTAAATATACTATATCTGTAAGCTATCGAATACAAAAGAAATCATAAAAAAACCGACCTGTCATAACACAGGCCGGAAATTCATCATTGCATGAAAAACGTCTTTATATCAAAGCGTTGGTTCTTTGACCATAAGAACCGGAAATGGTTTAATTTATTCGTTTTCCAACTGATCCTTGAACAGATGTATTTGTTCCTTTATCTCGGGGTCTAATTCGGGTTCATCAATATCGGTATAGG
>JABDPL010000212.1 GCA_013042825.1 Flavobacteriaceae bacterium
AAGCATTTCTATACTGCCACTCTCCAGTTGAAATTGATCGTCCTCATGATCCTTAAAGGCCTTGCATAAATTGATGATACCTTCCCGGAAACAATGACCATCTTCCAGTAGCAACATATCTTTGATATCAAGGTCTGTGGCATTTATCTTTTCTTTTTCGTGCAGACGATGTTGCTTTGGGACATAAGCAACGAAAGGCTCATAGTACAACGGGCGTTCGATAATACTGTCATACTCCAGGGGAGTAGCCGCGATAGCGGCATCTAAATGCCCGTCGTTGATTCGCTGAATGATCTCTTCGGTGGTTAGTTCCTCTATCTTAAGCTTTATCTTGGAATACCGTTTGATAAAGGTTTTCAGGAACATAGGAAGCAGTGTTGGCATAATGGTAGGTATGATGCCCAGCCTGAACTCGCCCCCGATAAATCCCTTTTGCTGATCTACTATATCCTGAATTCGATCGGCCTCATTTACGATATTTTTTGCCTGCTCAACGATCTTCTTACCGATTTCAGTAAGTTCAATCGGTTTTTTGGTTCTATCGAAAATCTGAACATCCAGCTGATCTTCCAACTTCTGGATCTGCATGCTTAATGTAGGCTGAGTAACAAAGCATTTCTCGGCCGCCTTGGTGAAATTCTGATGTTCTGCAACCGCAAGAACGTAATATAATTGCGTAATGGTCATATCGTATTGAGTTCGACTATAAATGTATAAAAACTATCAATAAAATTTATAGCGAGCTGAAGTTTCTATAGATTAAATTTGTTGTCAAATAGTAAAATTGATTGAAATGACACAACTCAACAGTATAGGATTAGACGTAAAACAAGCCGAATTGCTTTCGGAAAAACTCAATGAACTCTTAGCTAATTTCCAGGTATATTATCAAAACCTAAGAGGTATTCACTGGAACATTAAAGGGAAAAGATTCTTTGATCTTCACACTAAATTTGAAGAATTATATACAGATGCCAATGTTAAGGTCGATGAGATCGCCGAGCGCATACTGACCCTTGGAGGCACCCCTAAACACACATTTGACGATTATACCAAATTATCTCACGTTCCCGTTGGAAAGAATATATCACAGGATGAAGAATCCGTTAAATTAATTGTGACTTCCCTAACCGAGCTATTGAAAATTGAACGCGTCATCCTCGATCAGTCAGACGAGGCCAATGACGAAGGAACCAACGCGATGATGAGTGATCTCATTACCGAGCAGGAGAAAACGGTATGGATGATGAAAGCCTGGTTAAATGAGACGATCTAGATCGATTCTTTGATGGGTTGAGCATCCCGCCAATCCGGCGGGATTTTTTTAGAATCGGATCTTCAGCTCGAGATCTTCCTCGGTCATATCAAACCGGGCGTCTTCAAAGCGCGGCGGTCCGAAGGACATAGCGTTATTAGACGTGCCATAATTTTCTTTTGGCATTCCAGTTACTTCGTAATCCATGCGGTGGTTGCTGTTCTCATCGTGCAATACCATAATGGCATAACTGCCCGGTTCAACATCTTTAAACGTTACGGTCACCGAATTGCCTGAAATGCCGACTGCTTCATTTTGTATACCGGGGCCCTTCATGAATGTTTCCGAAGTGTGCAGAGCTATAAGCACCTGGCCATTGGTATTTAATACATTGTCTACGGTTACGGTTAGATTTTGACTATTCGCCATATAGGAGAAAACAAAGAATGGAATGATAAAACTGATAATTTTCATGATTGATAGTTTTAATTGATTGTTCAAATTTCCATTGGATTATGGAACCTATGAAATCTTATTCTCCCAATTGTGGAAATGTGCGGATGAACTGTCATAGCAGTCCACGGGCCTTGATCTCCAGATAGGTATTTATCGTATCTATGGTGAGATCTTCCGGGGTGGTCAGGATGGAGAAGATACCATACTTTTTCAATTCGTTAACGATCAGGCGTTTCTCAAAAGCAAATTTCTCTGCGACCACCTTGTCATAAACCTGCTGAACGGTTTCAGCCCTGTTTTCGATTAGCTGATTCAATTCAGTGTTTCTAAAGAATATTACGACTAGCAGATGATTCTTGGCAATACCTTTTAAATAGGGGAGTTGGCGGTAGAGTCCGTCCAGGGTTTCAAAATTCGTATACAACAGGATGAGACTGCGGTTGGTGATGAGTCTTTTGATATCGGCATATAGCCTGCTAAAATCGCTTTCAAAGAAATCGGTTCTCACATTATAAAGATTCTCCATAATGAGGTTCATCTGAGATGTTCGCCTTTCAGCTACTACCATATTCTCAACTTTTCGGGAGAAGGAAAAAACTCCCGCCTTATCTTGTTTTTTAAGAGCGACGTTTGAAATTACAAGTGAGGAATTGATCGCATAGTCTAACAGAGTGAGTCCGTTGAACGGCATCTTCATTACTCGTCCCTTATCGATGACCGAATATACAGGCTGCGACTTTTCATCCTGATACTGGTTTACCATAAGATGATGCTTTTTGGCCGTGGCTTTCCAGTTAATGGTTCTCAGATCATCCCCAAGAACATAATCTTTAATCTGTTCAAACTCCATGGTATGACCTATGCGCCTGATTTTTTTAATACCATATTGATACAGATTATTACTGATCGCGAGCAGATCATATTTTCTCAGTTGGATAAAACTGGGATAAGTGGGAACCATTGCATGGTCCTCTAAGGCGAATCGCCTGGCTATAAGACCGAGTTGGGTGGAAGCGAATACATATAAATTTCCGAAGTGGTATTCCCCTCGCGAAACCGGTCTCAATTCGTAGTTTAACTTTGAAATGCTGGCAGGTTCAAGTACCCTCTTGATCTCAAAATCCCTAAGCTGAAATTGCTCAGGGATTTCATCGATTATCCGGGCCACGATTTTAAGCGAATAAAAGTTCTCGATCGACAGTATAACAGGATTTTGGTCACCGTTAGAAAACTTATCGGGCAATTCCCGTACGGCTCGAATACCGCGTTTGGCTGAGAACAGGATGATGA
>JABDPL010000217.1 GCA_013042825.1 Flavobacteriaceae bacterium
CTTATAGACGCCCCATGTTCAGGTCTTGGCGTTTTAAGACGAAATCCGGATGCGAAATGGAAACTCGATCTGGAGTTTATAAATCGAATAAAAAAAGTACAGGCCGATATCCTGCTGTCCTATTCCCGAATGGTAAAACCAGGCGGAAAACTGGTTTATGCGACTTGTTCTATTTTACCGTCGGAAAATCATGGACAAATCGAGAAGTTTT
Source organism: Flavobacteriaceae bacterium (assembly GCA_013042825.1). GTDB lineage: Bacteria > Bacteroidota > Bacteroidia > Flavobacteriales > Flavobacteriaceae > SHLJ01. Next base: position 212 of record JABDPL010000217.1, read on the forward strand.
TAAACTCTGAGCAGGGAAAAGACTTTATATTTGTGAAAGAGAAAAGTATCCTGGCCCATCAATCGGGTTATGATGGGTTCTTTATGGCCCAATTGGAACGTAAAAAATAACTTGAATGAAGTACTATTACCTTTTTCTTCTTTTAATCACATCCTCTGCATTCGCACAACCACCCGCCGGATATTACGATTCGGCAAACGGTTTGAGTGGTTACACACTTAAGTCGGCTCTTGAAACCATTATCGATGACGTTAATGATAATAACGGACAACCTTTTCATGACACCTCGGTAACTTATGGTGACCTTTGGACGCTCTATCAAACTTCAGATGTAAGACCTGACGGTTTTGTGTGGGATATGTATAGTGATTGCGATTTTATTTTTGGTACAGATCAGGACAGTGGTACAGGTGGCAATACCGAATGCGATAAATACAATAGGGAACATTCATTTCCGAGGAGTTGGTTTGGTGATGACAGCAATCATCCCATATTTGCCGATCCTTTTCACGTTATTCCCTCGGATAAAAAAGTAAATAGTGAACGCGGTAACCTGGCTTTTGGAGAAGTTGCATCGGCGACTTATACCTCTCTAAACGGTTCGAAAATCGGCTCGAGCAGCCTGGCAGGCCCTACCGGAAATGTTTTTGAACCGGCAAATGAATTTAAAGGGGACATAGCAAGAGGATTCTTCTACTTGGCTGTTCGATACCAGGACGATATCGGTAGTTGGGAGGCCAATGACACTGACGGGGATAGCATGCTTGACGGATCAAGCGACAAAGTCTTTGAGCAATGGGCGCTCGATATGCTGTATAACTGGCATATCAACGATCCGGTTAGCAGTAAGGAACTTGACAGAAATAATGTGATTTTCGGACACCAGGATAATCGAAACCCCTTTATCGATAACCCACAGTACATTTTTGATATCTGGCAGGCCACCCTTTCAACTAACGAATTCGCCATCAGCGATTCGGTTAGAATTTATCCCAACCCCGTTAAAGATGATGTTTTTTATATTAATTCTCCCCAGCCAATAGATGTTCAAATCTATAGTATGCTAGGGCAACGGGTTTCGACTGTCAGCATAAATTCAGATTCGAATTCGGTACGTATCGATAATTTACCGTCGGGACTCTACCTGGTTGAGATGAAATCTGGAGATGTAACTACAACAAGACGCCTGGTTAAGCAATAGGTCCTTGTCAAAGGGGTCTGAAACACATTTTATGGATGTTTTAACTGTTGTCGAACAATTATGCCATTCATACAATTTGAATCTGGAGCGCTATCGGTCGGTTTCAGGTGGTGATATCTCCCAGGCCTTTCAACTTACTACTAATAAAGGCAACTTATTCTTAAAACTCAATTCAGATTCAAGTGCAGGGCTGATGTTTGAGGCTGAAGCACTGGGTTTAAAAACCATTTCGGATACACATGTTATCGCTACCCCTGAGGTTATCGGTATTGGCCAAATCGAAAACCAATTCTACATCCTAATGGAAGCCATTGAAACCGATCAAGGGAGCGATGAATCCATGGCCAGATTGGGTAAACAATTGGCACAATTACATCAAATCACAGCCGATCAATTTGGTTTTGAAAATGATAATTTTATCGGCAGTCTGAAACAATATAACGATTGGAAAGACAGTTGGTCAGAGTTTTATATACTAAAAAGATTATTGCCTCAATTGCATCTCGCCGTTGAAAAAGGGTTAATGAAACATGAGGAGGTCCCTTCCGCTGAGCTAATGATGAAATGTTGTGATCGTTTATGCCATGATGTTAAACCTAGCCTGTTGCACGGTGATCTCTGGGGCGGCAATTACCTCATTTCAAAGGATGGTGTGCCCGTTCTTATCGATCCGGCAGTTTATTTCGGTCATCATGAGGTCGATATTGCCATGACGAAGCTTTTTGGTGGTTTTTCAAACGCATTTTATAATGCATACGAAGCCTGTTTTCCCACAACGCCAGGCTATGAAGATCGAATAAGACTTTATCAATTATACTATTTACTGGTTCATCTGAATTTGTTTGGGCTATCGTACTACGGTTCAGTTTCTCGATTGATTAAACAACTGTTTTGATTGTGAATTATTCCGTGAATAACTCCTTAATTATCCTCCGATTATTCTGTTTAAATCTCCTCAAATAAATTAAATTTGATCTTTAAAAATCCATTGAAAAATCTGCTCGAATGATTAATTTCTTCGGAAATCCTAAAAGTAAAGTTTTCGCTGTCCAGACAAAAGCGGACTTATCTGATTCAGATGTCAAAAAATTAAACTGGCTATTCGGAAACCAGCCGCAGATCAAACAAGCATCCCTGGATGCTTTTTTTATTGGTCCCAGGGCCGCCATGATCACACCCTGGAGTACGAATGCTGTTGAAATTACCCAGAATATGGGTGTTTCGGGAATCATTAGAATTGAGGAGTTTACTGCCGTCGATAAGGATTTCTCAGACTTTGATCCGATGATCTCACAAAAATACAACGAACTTGATCAGCATTCCTTTACCATAGATATCATTCCCGATCAAATTAAATCGATCGATGACATAGCCGCATACAATGCTTCAGAAGGATTAGCTCTTAACGATGAAGAGATCGTTTACTTGGAAAATGTTTCAAAGCGCATCGGCAGACCCCTGACCGATTCAGAAGTGTTTGGATTTTCACAGGTCAATTCAGAACATTGTCGCCACAAAATATTCAATGGAACCTTTATTATTGATGGTGAGGAAAAACCTTCTTCGCTCTTCAAACTGATAAAGGAGACGTCAAAACAAAACCCAAATACGATAGTCTCCGCTTATAAGGATAATGTCGCTTTTATTAAGGGTCCAAGAGTTGAACAATTTGCTCCGCATCGTGCTGATGTTCCAGACTATTATAAAACAAGTCGTTTCGAATCAGTAATTTCATTAAAAGCCGAAACTCATAATTTTCCAACCACCGTTGAACCATTTAATGGAGCGGCAACGGGATCTGGCGGTGAAATAAGGGATCGGCTCGCCGGAGGAAAAGGTTCTCTGCCCCTTGCCGGAACTGCTGTTTACATGACAGCATACTCTCGGGTAGAAGCGGACCGACCTTGGGAACATAAGTTTAAAGCCAGACCATGGCTTTATCAAACGCCCTTAGATATTCTGATAAAAGCCTCCAATGGGGCATCCGATTTCGGTAATAAATTCGGTCAACCACTCATTTGTGGTTCTGTTCTAACCTTCGAGCACAACGAAAATAAGCGACAGCTTGGGTACGACAAAGTTATCATGCTTGCTGGCGGAATTGGATATGGTAAGGCTGACCAGGCCCAAAAAGGCAAACCACAACCCGGCGATAAAATCGTCATTCTGGGTGGAGAGAACTACCGTATAGGGATGGGAGGAGCCGCTGTTTCATCGGCTGATACGGGTGAGTTTGAAAGCGGTATTGAATTGAATGCAGTTCAACGTTCGAATCCAGAAATGCAGAAACGGGCTGCTAATGCTATTCGCGGAATGATTGAAAGTGAAACCAATTATATTGTTTCTATTCACGACCACGGAGCGGGAGGTCACTTGAACTGCCTTTCAGAATTGGTTGAGGAAACCGGCGGAAAGATCGATCTGGATGCGCTTCCGATAGGGGACCCAACACTTTCCGATAAGGAAATTATCGGGAACGAATCCCAGGAACGTATGGGACTGGTTATCGACCAGGAACATTTGGAAATGCTCCACCGTATTGCCGATCGTGAACGCTCACCCATGTACACCGTAGGAGATGTTACCGGTGATAACCGGTTTACCTTCGAATCGGCCTCAAGAAATGCCAAACCCATGGATCTCGCACTTAGCGATATGTTTGGAAGTTCACCCCAAACTATTATGAAGGATACGAGCATTCAACAGGATTACAAGCCGGTTGATTTCAATCCTTCAGACTTCTATACGTACCTCGATGAGGTCCTTCAGCTCGAAGCAGTGGCATGCAAAGACTGGCTTACCAATAAAGTTGATCGTTGTGTAGGTGGCAAAGTTGCGAAACAACAATGTGCAGGACAATTGCAACTACCACTTAATAACTGCGGCGTATCAGCTATTGACTTCAATAGTAAACAAGGGATAGCAACATCTATTGGGCATTCTCCCATATCTGGACTTATCGATCCCGTAGCCGGAAGTAGAAACAGTATTACTGAGGCATTGACCAATATAATTTGGGCGCCTATCAAGGACGGAATAAAAGGAGTTTCCCTATCAGCCAACTGGATGTGGCCCTGTAAGAATGAGGGCGAAGATGCCAGACTATATGAAGCGGTAAAGGCTGTTTCTGAATTTTCTATCGCTTTGGGAATTAACGTTCCCACAGGAAAGGACTCCTTGTCGATGAAGCAGAAATATCCCGATGGTGAAGTATTAGCACCAGGAACAGTTATCATCTCAGCGGCAGCGCATTGCGATGCCATAGATAAAGTTGTTGAACCTGTTTTTAGAGCCGATGGCGGCCCTGTATATCATATCAACATTTCACAGGATGATTATCGCATTGGCGGGAGCTCTTTTGCACAAATCCGAAACAGAATTGGTCCGGATGCGCCAAATGTGAAGGATGCGAACTATCTGAAGGTCGTTTTTAATACCATCCAGGATTTGATAAGAAAAGGCAAGATCCTTGCCGGACATGATGTCGCTTCAGGTGGTTTGATCACAACGCTGCTTGAAATGTGTTTTGCCGAACCCGGATTGGGTGCCGAATTGGATTTATCGGAGCTCGGTGCGGTTGATTCGATAAAAATGCTATTCGCTGAGAACGCGTCGATTGTCTTCCAGGCTACAGACAGTTCTGTAGAAAAAACTTTTGAGGATGCGGGTATATCAGCCAAAAAAATTGGACATGTCAATAAAACCGATGTCTTAAGCATCATAAACAATAAAGAAGTCTTCACCATGTCGGTATCCCGTTTAAAGGATGTATGGTATAAAACTTCTGTTTTATTAGATCAACAGCAAACCGCAGGTGATTTGGCCAAGACACGTTTTGAAACCTATAAGAAGCAGCCGTTAGTTTATAAATTTCCGGATCATTTCAACGGAAGGCGACCCGATATAAGTGCTGTAGCTGACAGGCCGAAAGCCGCTGTTCTTAGGGAAAAAGGGAGCAATAGCGAGCGGGAATTGGCCAATATTATGCATATGGCTGGCTTTGATGTCAAGGACGTTCATATGACCGATTTGATCAGCGGAAGGGAAACCCTTGAAGACATTAAATTTATAGGTGCCGTTGGTGGTTTTAGTAATTCCGACGTTTTGGGATCGGCAAAGGGATGGGCCGGTGCTTTCTTATACAATGATAAAGCAAATAACGCATTGCAAAATTTCTTCAAACGTGAAGATACACTTTCGATTGGTATATGTAACGGATGCCAGCTCTTTATGGAACTCGAAGAAATTAATCCCGATCATGAGATACATGGTAAAATGACCTTTAACGATTTGCATAAACACGAAAGCGCTTTTACTTCAGTGACCATAAAAGACAATAATTCAGTAATGCTGTCAACGCTGGAAGGAACGACTCTCGGAGTTTGGATCAGTCATGGTGAAGGTAAATTCGATCTGCCCTATTCTGAAGATCGGTATAATATAATTGCCAAATACGGCTATGCAGATTATCCGGCAAATCCAAACGGTTCAGATTTTAATACCGCGATGATGTGTGATGCCTCAGGCAGACATTTAGTGACCATGCCACACATTGAACGATCGACATATCCCTGGAACTGGGCCTATTATCCCGAGGCACATAAAGACGATGTTTCTCCATGGGTTGAGGCCTTTGTCAATGCAAGAATGTGGATTGAAGATTATCACTAATTTGGCTATCTTTAAGAAATTTATATCTCTATGAAGAAGTTGATTTTTCTTGCTTTCCTGGTGTGCTTTACGATCAATTATGCCCAGGTTGAAGTAGAAAAACATCATCGTGCCCGCATTTATTTTCAATCCCAGAGCGAACTTCATCATTTGGGTGATCTCGGACTTCCGGTTGATCATGGCATAAAAAAGCCGAATGTATATATCGAATCAGATTTTTCGTCATCAGAGATAAATCGGGCCAGGGAAAATGGCTACCTGATCGAGATTCTTATCGAAGATGTAGCCAACTTCTATCTAGAACAGAACAAACCTTCTGATGTTGCAAGAACCACTCAGAATGCCGATTGTATAAATTCCGGAAGCAATTATCAAACTCCGGTAAATTTTAATGTCTGGCCGGCATCTAATTTTGGAGGTTACTATACCTATTCACAGGTTTTACAGGAATTGGATGATATGGCCGCATTATATCCTAACCTGATCAGCTCGCGGGCAAACATAAGCACATTCACGACAGAAGGCACCGCGAATAATGGAACGAATCCTCCTATTGGCGGCAATACTATTCAATGGGTTAAAATAAGTGATAATCCCAACTCGAATTCCGAGGGTGAACCCCAGATTTTATATACCTCTATTCACCATGCACGGGAGCCAGCAAGTCTTTCACAATTGCTGTTCTATATGTGGTACCTTCTTGAGAATTATAACTCAGATCCAGAAGTTCAGGCCATTGTTGAAAATACAGAGCTCTATTTCGTTCCTGTTGTTAATCCTGATGGGTATTTATACAACGAACTTACAGCACCGAATGGTGGCGGACTCTGGAGAAAGAACAGAAAAAACACCAATGGTGTTGATAACAACCGAAATTATGATTACCATATTAATGGTGATCCCAACAACACTACCTGGGGTGGGCCAGGCTCGTCCGCCAATCCGAGTTCATCTCTTTATCATGGAACCGGGCCTTTTTCGGAAGTTGAAAATCAGGCTATAAAGTGGTTTGTTGAACAACATGATTTTGTTTTAGCTTTAAACAACCATACTTTCGGAGAACTGGTGTATTATCCTTTCGGATATGACGATGTCCCAACCCCGGATGATGATATCTTTCGGGGCATTACCGAGGTTCTTGTTTCTGAAAATGGCTACACTCCCATTCGTGATTTTCCTTTTGCCGGAGATAGTGATGATTTCATGTACGGAACTGTGGGTACCCATCAGAAAATCTTTGCTATGACACCTGAAATATCAACCAGTTTCTGGCCGGCCCAGGCG
>JABDPL010000218.1 GCA_013042825.1 Flavobacteriaceae bacterium
GTTATACTCCAATTGCAAACAACTGCAACCCTTCTTGATATTCCCGAATTCATCATGGATTCTAAATTCAGCTTTGAAGGCGGCAATGTAATTGACCAGCGACTGATACTATCATCCCGTGAGTCGGTTGAAAGCGGGGAAATCTCTATATTTAATATATACGGACAATCGATTGGACGTTATAATTTTATGGGACAAGCACGATTTGAACTCGACATTTCATACTGGTCTTCAGGTATTTACTATATTGTGTTTCCCAATACATACCAAAAACCGTTGAAATTTATAAAAAGATAATTGAAATCTAACCTACTTAACATAGCGCTAATTTTAAGCTGTTCACTGGTATCATCTCAAAACCAGATCGACATCAATGCCGCCTTTAACCTCGATGAAAAAAATGTTCTTGTTCGTCAGCAGATCGAATATGTAAATGAATCCTCTCAGGTTCTGGACACCATTTATTTAAATGACTGGTCAAATAGTTTTTCAACCAAGACAACACCTTTGGCGATGCGCTTTGCCGAAGATTATAATACCCGTTTTCATTTTGCGCGTAGTGAGGACCGAGGCTTCACAGCTATTTCGAGAATTGCCAATCCGGAAAACGAAGAACTGGAATACTCAAGATTGAAAGACCAGCCCGATGTGATACGGGTTATACTTAAAAAACCTATTGGTCCGGGAGAGAAATATGTCATTCGATTATTGTATAACATATTCTTTCCAAGTAACAAATTCACCAGCTATGGAATAACGGCCTTCAAAGAGTTACATCTGAAATACTGGTATATCACACCTGCCGTTTTCGATGGAGAGTGGCATTATGCAAGCAATAAGGACCTTGAGGATCTTTACATTCCACCCGCCAAGATCAATTTACAGGTCAATATTCCCGATAACTATGTCGTCATTTCAGAACTGGACCAAATCACAACAGCTAAATTCGATGAAACGCGTATCATCCTACTTTCCGGTGAAAACAGGGTTGATACAAAACTTTTCCTCAAACGTATTCCCATTTTCAAGAATATCCAGACCGATGATTTTACAATGGTATCAGATCTTGACGAAAAGGGACTTTCATCGGCGGACAAAGCCATAATTACAGATAAGATTACGAGATTTATCACCGAAAATCTTGGCCCCTATCAGCATGAAAGGCTTATGGTCACTCAGATAGATGCCTCGAAAGATCCGATTTACGGATTAAACCAGCTTCCCGATTTCATAAATCCCTTTCCCGAACACTTTCAATTTGAATTGACGCTTCTGAAGAATGCCCTCGGAAATTATTTAGATAATATGCTCCATACCAATCCTCGGAAGGAACAGTGGCTGGCCGATGGCATACAGATCTATTTTCTTATCAAGTACATAGAAGAGAATTACCCCGACATGAAACTCCTCGGTAATTTGGCCGATATCTGGGGGGTGCGTTCCTTTCATGCCGCCGACCTGAAATTCAATGAGCAATATAACCTGGTATATATGGGAACTGCAAGGACCAACCGGGATCAGCCTCTGAGCATGGCAAAAGATTCTCTTTTGAAATTCAATCACAATCTCGCCAATAAATATAAATCTGGGATAGGATTTAAATTTCTCGATGATTTTATCAACGCCAATACCATGGAAAATGCCTTAAAGGATTTTATACAGGATAGAAGGACCAGCCTTACAAGTATAGAGGAATTTAAATCATTTCTTGAATCAAGGACCGATAAGGATATCGATTGGTTTTTTCAAGACTATGTAAAAACCAAGAAAAAGATAGATTTTAAGATTCGCCGGTTAAGGCAGACAGATGATTCTGTCACATTTACGGTAATCAACAAGCGTAAAACCGATGTGCCGGTCTCCTTATTCACTCTGAATAACGATTCTATAATATCAAAAACATGGCTCACCGATATCGATGATGAAAAGACGTTAACCATTCCGAAAAACGGTATTGATAAACTGGTTTTGAACTATGATAATTCCATACCGGAATACAACCTGAGGGATAATTATAAATCGTTAAAGGGTTTCTTTTTTAACCATAAACCCCTACAATTCAGATTATTCAAAGATTTTGAGGATCCACGCTACAACCAGGTATTTATTATGCCTATGGTCGAATTCAAGAATATTTATGACGGGCTAACCCTTGGCGGAAAACTCTATAACAAAACGGCATTACGACGGCCCTTGAATTATAAGTTAACGCCTCAATACGCAACAAAGTCGAAATCGCTTACAGGTTCGGCCTCCCTGGTTTATTTTCAGGATTTTACCGACAGTGATCTTTTCAGGATAACCTACAGTATCGGGGCAAGTTACCGATCCTATGCCGAGGATCTGTTCTTCCGTAGGATCTCTCCCGGTGTTCTTTTTACATTCCGTGATAAAGATGATCTACGCTCAAATAAGCTGAAATTCTTGAGTTTCAGATACCTGGATATCAGCAGGGATGAAGATGTTAATAATATTTCTGAAACCGACGAGCCCGATTATGCTGTGATGAATTTGCGCTATATCCATTCCGACGACAATCTTATAAATTTCAATCGCTGGTTCGCCGATGTACAGTTTTCAAAATCATTTGGCAAGTTGGCGTTCAATTACGAATACCGCAAATTATTTAAGAGTAACCGTCAATTGAACCTAAGAATATTTGCCGGTACTTTCCTATATAATAAAAACCCCGTTGGTTTCGACTATTTCAGTTTCGCTCTTGACCGTCCTACCGATTACCTGTTCGATTATAACTACCTCGGCCGATCGGAGGATAGCGGGATCTTTAGTCAGCAAATCATAATTGCTGAAGGCGGCTTTAAATCAAAACTCGATCCTGCCTTTGCGAATCAGTGGATGGC
>JABDPL010000219.1 GCA_013042825.1 Flavobacteriaceae bacterium
GGTGACAATACCCCGGATAAGGGCTGAACTGAATCCGTGATGTTCCATTTCGTTCAATCCAGCAATTGTACACCCTTTTGGGGTAGTTACCTTATCGATCTCAAATTCCGGATGTTGTTTTCGCTCAATAAGTAATTGAGAGGCCCCCAGTACTGTTTGATTAACGATCTCGTTAGCCGTGCGGGCATCAAAACCGATTTGAATACCGCCCTGGACCATGGCACGCATAAAGCGCATGACAAAGGCAATTCCACAGGCTCCGAGAACAGTGGCAGCCTCCATTAAATCCTCATCAATGATGATATTTGAACCAATGCGATCGAAAAAATAATCGACAAGGGCTTCATTTTCCTTAGAGGCATAGTTAAAACACAGACATGTCAGTGATTCCTTAACATCTGCACCGGTATTCGGCATGGCCCTGAAAATCGGCAATTGCTTTCCTACAGCTTCTTCAATCTGTGCCATGGAAATCCCTGTGGCCAGTGAAACCAGTATATGTTTATCCGGATTCAAAATGGGTCCCAGTTCTTCTAAAACAGAAAGTATATTGTGCGGTTTTAGCGCAACTATTATCAAGTCTGATTTTTCTACAGCCTCACGGTTGTCGGATGTGATATTTACCCCTTCAGCATGAAAGGTCTCTAAAATATCGAGATGACGTTTGGTGGCCGTAATGTTTTCGGTGGGATAGGTATGATCATCGATCAATCCCTTTAGAATGGCCTGGCCAAGGTTCCCACATCCGATTATTGCAATTCTGATATCTTTCATTTATTGAAATTAAAAATGCCTAATTAAATCAATGAACCAAATGATCCTCAATTAGCATAGCGCCTATATATACACTGGCGATGCACAACCAGATGATCTGGGGCCATAGCCATTGGTTCTCCCTCCTGGACCGACTCATCAGTTTTTTCCGGAGCGAAAGAGTCAAAATCAAAGACGCGATGTTGGCGATAAATCCGATTTCCAGTTGGAGAATAAAACCCGTATACAGGGGATAAGCCAGTATTATAACGAGCAGTATAATTCCAAGATTTAAGGCCTTATCATTCCAGCCGTATTCAGAATGAAGATTTTTTACAATCACAAGGAGGATGAGGATCAGGCCTATCAATACTATGGTAGCAACATGATCTATCCAGGACATTGCCTCTATAAATTTCTGCATAAACTTTATTTCTTGAGATATTCGGCTAAGCGTTCTTTAATAAAATAATTCCATCCGGATCTGCAGCTTTCCGGACTAAATTCCGGCATGTCCTGAGGAAAGGTATGCAGACCGTAGGTAGAAACCCTCAGATTTGTGCCCTTTCTAACCATGATCAGATCGAATTCTACACGGCCAACACCAGGATATTGTTCGTACTGCCAGTCGTAAACTATGCGTTTTTCGGGAACAACCTCCAGGATTCGCCATTGATGCAAAAAATCCCGTTCCTTGTTGGTTATATTGAACTCGGTATAGAAGCCTACTTCGGCCTTAAATTCAGGAATATTGTAAAAGAACCATTGTACCATTTCGTCATGTTCGGTAATCGCCGTCCACAACCTTTTGGCCGGAACATCGAAATGATGTTCAACAACTATGAGATCTTGATGTATTTCCATATTTGTGTGTTTATTCGTTAAATGTTGCTACTGCTATTTTTGAATCTGCGGTTCCATAATATAGGAACCAGCGATCCTTAAAGTAGACAAGGCCTTCTACAAAACATACTTCGTTTACTTCACCAACTTTTTCATAGGGCTTGTCCGGATAAATAAAATAGGAATCGGTCCGGTTGATGAGCTCATAAGGTCTGTCTGCACGAAACAAAGCCTGGCCTGCCGCATATGTAAATTTAGGTAAATTGGGATCATTAAAGTTAGCGGCATTACTTCCGTTATAGATCAGCAAAATCCCATCTTCACGAAACAAGGCATAAGGCCCCGGTTCGACCAGGCGGCTATCGAATTTTCCCATTCTTGGATTCAGAACGGCAATTCGTTTTTTTGATTCTGCATTCAAGGCCGGCTCCCAATTGATGAGGTCTTCGGAAGTCGCCATAAAAATGCTGGTGTCTCCGTAATACATCCAATATTTATCTTCTATCTTTTTTGCAACAAGTCGATCTCCAATCCGTTCAGCAACAATAGCCCCTGCCTTTGACCAGGTATCGACAAATGCAGAATCCTTTAAAACCGGTCCGTGCTTTTCCCAGGTCTCGAGATCGGGAGAACTGGCCAGGCTTAAGCGGGCTGTTTTACCGTCATAAGAGGTGTAGGTCATTATATACCGGCCATCATCTGACTGAACTATACGCGGATCCTCCACACCATCAAAATAACAGAAATAGCAGTTTTCCGAGTTCTCCTGTTCGCCTTCGAGCTTTCGGTAATTCCATTCCATTTCAAGCATATTATCCTTAGCCGGATAAAAAACAGGTTCAGAACGTTTATCAAAATTCAACCCATCTGAACTGCTTGCCAATCCTATGCGTGATGTCCCATTTTTATCCTGGGCTCGGTACAGCATAAAAACCGTATCATTCCGAACAACGGCAGTTGGGTTGAGGACATTGCGTTCCTCCCAATTAACCGTTTCCAAAGTGATCGGATCAATAAATTGTAATTCCGCAGAAGGTTCAAGTATGGGATTCAGGCTATCGATCTTTTCAAAATATGGAAATGCCCAGCTATCCTGTTCCGGGATCAGTTGTTGTTGCTGTTTGCAAGCTGAGATCAGAAAAAGTAATGCCAAAATCAGTGGGCAAGATGATATGTATCGTGTTAGATTTGCTTTCATGGATTCCTGTTTAAGCGTTATAAGCTGTTAGTTCATATTCTGGCTCAGGTCCTGACCGAATTGCAACAAATAATCATTGCAATCATAAATCGCAAACTCTCGCATGCCATAATCGAAGGTTTCAAGCGGATAACAGATCTTGACTTTTTCCTTCAATTCGGCCCACATAAGATCAACCGTGTCGGTGTAAATATACAGTCCGCCAGTTAGAAAGGTATTGGGATGATCCTTTTCGGTAAACCGCACCGAGAACATAATGGCAACATCGTCACGTTCCAGCCGTGCCCAGTCGTTTTTTACTTTTTTTACACAGCGGAAACCCAACACCTCCTCATAAAAACTTATGGTTTCTTCCATATTGTTCGTTTCAAGCATAGGGATAAGTTCTCTGAGACTCATTTTAATAACGATTTTTTAAAACAAACACTGTTTTCAATGCCTTTATACTGACCAAAATTCGGAATGACCTCGTAGCCCCATTTTTTGTATAAGGCAATTGCCTCCGGTTGGCGTTTACCGGTTTCGAGTACACAGAATTCATAACCTAATTCCGATGCCCATTCTTCCAGACCTTTTAAAACCAGTGCTGCCAGGCCCCGCTTTCGTTTATCCCTGCTTGTATACATGCGTTTTATTTCAAGCGCCATAGAATTAAAAACCTTCATTCCACCACAGCTTACGGCTTCGTCATCCTCTAAGGCCAAAACAACATGGTCTATGGCCTCAATTCCGTTGAACTGTGCATAAAAGGCATGATCATCACCATCCCGTTCAGCCAGTTCGCGATCCAGGAGCCGCACAAGACCTATAAATCCTTCATGGTTGGCATCCGTTCTTAAGAGTTTAACCATTTGTTCCGACATCAGATTAACTCAATTTGAAATACGGATTGTAAATTATTCCAAGGACATTGTTCCAGGGATCTCTTACAGTTGCCACCATTAACTCACCGCCTACATTATATGGTTCTTCATGAGCTGTAGCTCCCAAATCGATCAAACGACTATATGAAGCCTGAATATCTTCTACTCCCCAATAGGTCAGAATGTTATCACCTTTATCATCATCGGGCGATTCTTCAGGCATAAGGCCAAGTTCATAACCTCCAATATTAAATCCTACATAATAGGGCTCGTCAAAATAAGTTTTTGTATCAAATGCCTTAGAATACCAATTCTTGGCTTTGTCTAAATCGCTGACCAGGTAACAGCAGGTTCTTAATCCAAGCATCATAATTTAATCGGATTTCTCTTTTGAATTAACAATACTGACTTCAAACTCTGAAACGGGACTTATGTCTACCAACTTTAAATAGAAAGCAGTTGTGCTATCTGCAAGTATCTCTCCGGTCTTTGTGAACAGGGTGCCAATAGCATTCCCCTCATCATCAAATAATTTGATCTCAAGTTCCATCGCATCAACAGCTTGATCGGTATTATTCCTAATAACACCGGCTATCGACTGAACATCATCCTCTGCCATGATCAGTTCAGAGGATTCAACACTGAAACCGGCTTCGGTTTGTTCATCATTTAATACGAAAACATAGATCATGGCGAGTATGATTATCGCAAGGATGGCGAAGAAAAAATAACGGCGATTCACGATTAGGTTGTTTCCAATAAAGATAAAGAAATGGCTGCTATAATCCTAGGTCAAGAGAGGATCATAATACCTGAAATCACGGTATTCTTATGAAAGACTTGTATACGAATCCGGTCGGGCCAGGTTTACAGGCACAATAAATATGCAGTCAATGCCTCTTTCTCGGCTTTCGACAGCTTCAATTCCAATACCAGGTTAAAGAATTCAACTGTGTCATCCAACGTAGGCAATCTGTCATCATGCAAATAGGGAGGAGAGTCTTTTATCCCTCGCAACGGAAAATTCTTAATCGGGCCTTCAGGTCGGCCCACATAAAATCGTTCCACTTGCAAATCGTACATCTGATCGTCGACAAAGGCAGGGCCGTAATGACAGCTTGAGCATTTGGCCTTGCCCCAGAACAGTTTTTCTCCCTCTAATTCCTGGGCTGAGGCCTTCGATGGAATAAGTTTTCCCAAGGGGCCTAGTTTTGGAGCAGGCGGAAAATCAAGCATGGCGTTAAAATCTCCCATCCTGTTAGAAACTTGATCCTGATGTGCCCTTGGCCCGATATGTTGCATCATTCCGGGATCACCATCGAAGTATTCCTCGATTTCTGCGAAATGATCCATACTGCGTATAGAACGCTTAGACCCCAGTTGCATCAGGTTATAATTACCGCGCATTGAAGGCGTGCCGACTCGTAGTCTTGCCATGTGGGGTCTGCTATCAGGGGCTAATTCAAAAGCTCCATTGGTGTGACCATTTACATGGCAGGAAAAACATGACACACCTGCACTTGGCTCTGCCGTTACCCGGTGTGTGGTATGATTAAACCAGGTTGTGGCTGTAGGCCTGACCAGTTCTTTTAATCCTTCCATCTGCTCAGGGGTAAGCAAACCATTAAAGATTTCATAATAGTTTGAAATTGTCACTTCCTTTCCTTTGGTGACATCACCAAGCTCCTTATGATTGGTCAAAAACATCGGTGGTGGAAATTCTGGTAAATATTGATCCGGGTAATCGTGATCTACATCAATTCTGAGGTGTTCGGGATGCGCTTCATTCCAGCTATCAGGAAATACCATGTGGGCAGTAGACGATAATGGATGCGCTAATGGCTTGAATGGGAACAGATCATTAGCTTTGATCTCTTCGGGTGACAATTGAGCAAGCTCTTCAAACGATTTTGTTCCCTTTGGTAATCTTGATATCGGGCCTTTCATTATAGGCTTTCGGCCTCCGGACATAAATTGTCCTTCGTGAACCTGGCCATTAAAATCATACCTTGAATTCATATACTCGTCTACATCCTTCATGAGCTTGGGTTTCTGCTTTTGGTGGAATGCCAGCCATTCGTCCCAACTCATAGGAAGGTTAGGATCCATAAAGGAAGATTTTCCTTTACCACCATACCTCCATAAATCAAAAGGTGTGCGTTCTCCTTTTTTAACATCTGGAAAAGGAATTAAGGAATCGATATGACCTGAACCCAGACCATAGTCGGGCTCAACATAATCTTCGATAACTGCACCTGGTGATTGAAGTAAATGGAGTTGGTTCTGGACAATTTGAAAGCTCAGGAACAAAAGGCTTCCAAATATTACGACATAAATAAATCTCTTCTTATTCATAATTCTAATGCTGGATTAAGCGCTAAATTTGATAATTACTTTATTTAAATTTTCTGTTTAGACTAATCTTTAGAGATCAGCTGTTCATAGAAATGACTATCATCATCTGATTAAATCCTGCCACAATAGGAGTTCAACTATTACCACCTAACCTTGAAAGCAGAATGCCTCTCTGGAATATTACCATTTCAGGCCGTCTCAACACTGCTGGCTTGGCTGAGGTTGAGTTCTTCTATGCTAATCTCGCGCATTTCGACCTTTCTGATCTTTCCTGTAACCGTCATCGGGAAGGTATCGGTAAATTTAAAATAGGTCGGAATTTTAAAATGAGCGATATTGCCTTTGCAATAGTCAATGAGCTCTTCCTCTGTCAAATGCTCACCTTCCTTCAACATGACCCAGGCCATAACCACCTCACCATATTTGAGATCGGGTACTCCAATAACCTGTACTTGGGCGATTTTTGAATGTGTGAACAGGAATTCCTCAATCTCTTTCGGATAGATGTTCTCACCACCGCGGATAATCATATCTTTTATACGTCCCACGATTTTCACATAACCGTCCTCATCCATGGTAGCCAAATCTTCAGAATGCATCCAGCCAGCTGTGTCTATGGCAGCTCTGGTTTGCTCCTCATCATTCCAATAACCGAGCATGACGTTATATCCCCGCATACATAATTCACCGGTCTCTCCCAGTGCAACGGTCAGACCCGTTTCCGGATCGATGATCTTGATCTCCTGGAAAGGGTGTATTTGACCTACAGTGCCTACCTGTTTTTCCAGAGGTGTGCCGATAACTGTTTGTGTTGCTACCGGACTGGTCTCGGTCATACCATATCCTACCTGTACATCTGTCATATGCATGATCGATTGTACCTTTTTCATTACTTCTATCGGGCAAGGGGATCCGGCCATCATTCCAGTTCTCAGGCTACTCAAGTCAAAATTCTCAAATTCCGGATGCTCCAGTTCGGCGATAAACATGGTTGGTACGCCGTATAGTACGGTTCCTTTTTCCTTTTCTACTGTCTGCAAAACAGCTAAGGGGTCAAAGCCCGGACTCGGATATATCATCGTAGCTCCATTGACCATGCAGCACATATTACCAAGCACCATTCCAAAGCAATGATAGAGCGGAACAGGAATGATCACCCGTTCCTTATCGGTGAATTTCATGCGCCTGGCTATGAATATGGAATTATTCAGGATATTATGATGGCTGAGAGTTGCGCCTTTCGGACGACCGGTGGTACCACTGGTGTATTGAATATTGATAGGATCGTCGCATGATAGAATTCCTCTGCGCTCAACCAGTCTATCGGAACTGATTTCCCCGGCACGTGCCATAAAGAGTTTCCAGGAGAGCATTCCTTCCGGAGGCTGTTCTGACAGGCACACAACGATTCTTAGTTGCGGTAGTT
>JABDPL010000222.1 GCA_013042825.1 Flavobacteriaceae bacterium
GATGACGGTAATATCCTTCCAGGGACAAACCATCAAACAAAATGTCTTTGATGGCGAAACCCTTTGGAGCACCAACTTTATGACCCAGAAAGCCGAGAAAAGCGACGGCGATATGGTAGCGATGTTCAAGAACGAATCAAATGACTTTCCGGATTCATTCCTGAATTATAAGGATAAAGGATATACGGTTTCACTTGAGGGCAAAGAAGATATTGAAGGAACAGAATGCTTCAAGATTAAATTGATAAAAGAACCGATGACTATTGAAGGTAAGGAAGAAGAAGACGTTTCTTTTTATTTCTTCGACACCGAAAACTATGTGCCTATCGCCATGCAGCGTGAAATTAAAATAGGTCAGGGAAAAGGTATGACAAGTGAAGTTACCTTTAGTGATTACCAGGAAGTAGACGGATTGTATTTTCCATTTACTATGACCCAGGGAATCAAGGGACAGGGCGGTTCACCGATTACGATGGATTCGATAGAACTCAACCCGACGGTAGATGACAAGGAATTTATGTTCCCGGAAGAAGCTGCGGGAGAAGAGAAAAAAGATAACAACGACAACAAAAACTAAATCCCAAATCCCCGGCACTTCAGTGTTGGGGATTTTTTTAATTGTTTAATCCCAACCATTTATGAAGAAGACAATTTTCACAATTATTTTGTGCTTCACCCTTTTACCCTTTGCGGGCCAGGCACAACAAGCAACTGCCGAAATTAAGCTGGATGATCTTTTTGGTGATCTGAGAGCGCGGCAAATCGGACCGGCATTGATGAGCGGCCGGATTAACGATATGGAAACCCACCCGGCCAATCCGCGAATAATTTATGCGGGAACAGCAGGTGGCGGAGTATGGAAATCGAACGATGCAGGAACTACCTTTAATCCGATTTTTGATGAATACTGCCAATCTATAGGAGCGGTAACCCTCGATCCTAACGATCCGGATAATACCGTCTGGGTTGGAACCGGTGAAACCTGGACACGTAATAGTGTTTCCATCGGTGATGGCCTTTATAAATCCAGCGATGGTGGCGCCACATGGAAAAAGATCGGATTTGAGAATTCTGAACGAATCGCCAATATAATTATCAATCCGCAGAATTCAGACGAAATATATGTTGGCGTTCTCGGGGCCTTATGGTCAGATAGTGAAGAGCGCGGTGTCTATAAGTCAAGCGATGGTGGTAACAGCTGGGAGAAGATCCTATATGTGAACAATCAAACCGGATGCGCCGATATGGCGATGGATCCTGAAAATCCCAATATATTATATGCTTCCATGTGGGAATTCCGCAGAACCGCATGGTCGTTTAACTCCGGTGGAGAAAACAGTGCACTGTATAAATCGACCGATGGCGGAAAGACCTGGAATAAGATCCACAATGGATTTCCTGAAGGGAATCTGGGGCGTTTGGCAATCGCAGTAGCGCCATCGGATTCTGATATTTTGTATACCGTTATAGAAGCCGAGGAAGATACCAAAAAAGGACTCTACCGCTCAAATGATGCGGGTGCCAATTGGGAACAACTCAATAATGATTTTGGAATTACTGTGAGACCATTCTATTTCTCCAGAATTGTTGTCGATCCGAAGAATCCTGATGTTGTCGTGAAGGGTGGACTAAGTGGGTCCATTTCACGAGACGGTGGAAAGACCTTCAGAAACCTCGGTAATATGCACAGCGATATCCACGACATCGTATTTGACATCAACGATTCCGATCGTATTTATTTCGGAACCGATGGTGGTGTATATCGTTCTTGGAATGGCGGTACCACATGTGAGATCGTTGAAGATCTCCCGTTGTCGCAATTCTACCATATCAGTGTTGATAACGAAGAGCCTTATAATGTGTATGGCGGATTGCAGGATAATGGATCCTGGTACGGACCATCATCTGCAGGCGGTGGCATTAAGGCCAGGGACTGGGTATCTATCGGTGGTGGTGACGGCTTCCGTGTTTTGAGGCACCCGACCAAAAAAATCATTTATTCCGAAATGCAGGGCGCAGCCAATGTCTGGCGTTTCGATATGGAGAACAAACTGGTTAAGACCGTTCAGCCTTTAGAATTAGAAGGGTATCCAAAATTGAGATGGAATTGGAATCCACCAATAGCGGTAAGTGAGCATCAACCCGACAGGTTCTACATGGGCAGTCAGTTCCTCCACAAGTCGGAGGATATGGGAGACAGCTGGGAAATAATCTCTCCGGACCTTACAACAAATGATCCTGCGAAACAACAGCAGGAAGATTCGGGCGGACTTTCCATGGATAATTCAGGTGCAGAGAATCATACAACCATATTTACCATTACCGAATCACCACTTGATGAGAACATCATCTGGGTTGGTACAGATGACGGTAATGTTCAGGTTACCACCGATGGTGGCAAGTCCTGGAATAATACCACACCCAATATTCAGGGACTGCCGGCCAATACCTGGGTTTATCATATTGAAGCCAGTGTTCACGGCAAGGGAACGGCTTATGCAGTTTTCGATGGCCATACAACAGGGGATTTCAAACCTTATGCTTACAAAACCACCGATTACGGAAAAACATGGACCAACATCATAAGTGATGATGTCGAGATCTTTGCCCGTAATATTCAGGAGGATTATGAGAATGAGGATTTACTTTTCCTCGGAACTGAATTTGGCTTATATGTGACTATTAACGGTGGCAAGAATTGGAGCAAATTTGAGAATAACATGCCCGCCGTTGCTGTACATTTTATAGACCTTCAGAAACGCACGAATGATCTGGTTATGGGAACTCATGGCCGTGGTGTTATAATCATTGATGATATATCGCCACTTCGGGAGATAACCCCGGAGGCCATGGCCAAGAAAGTTCATTTCTTCGACAGTGAACCTTTTGTAATGAAAGACCAAAGCGGTGCTTTCGGTAACGGATTCGGTGCAGAAACCCAGTTTGTCGGATCTAATGGTCCGGGTGGTGCACAGATAAAATACCTTCTCCCGAAACGTCATACCTTTGGAAAAATGAGTATGGAGATTCAGGACATGGACGGAAATAAGATCGTTAGCGTGAGCCCTGGGAAATCTAAGGGTATAAACATCGTGAACTGGAATTTTACCATGAAGAATCCTAAGGTAGCCAAAGGAAAGACCTTTAGTTTTGGTGGCTTCACCTCACCTCGTGTGCCGGCCGGACAATATAAAGCGGTTTTAACAAAAGGCAAGGATACTTTCGAACATGTATTCGAGGTTGACTACGATAAGAAAACAGGCTTATCTGCCTCTGAGATTGCGCTCAAACAAGAAACGACCATGAAGATGTACGATATGACCCAGGAATTGGCTTATATGGTATATGAACTGGACGCTTTGCACGAGGCCGTAAAAGGTAAAAACAAAAAGGTAGCCTCTGCTTTGAATGCATTGAAAGAAACACTGGTAATAACAACTGGTGATAATTATGTAGGATCGGCCGAACCGCAATTGCGCGAGAAAATGGCTGACTTGTACAGCAAGATCGCCGGTAGTTATGATAGACCGTCAAAAGCAGAGTTGGATAATCTAAAAATGATCGAAACCCGATTTGAGAAAGCAAAAGCCGATTTTGCAAAACTCAAGAAAAAGGCCAAGGTTGATAACCTTGAACTTGAGGCCTTCGAAGATTTTATAAACGAATAAGGTTTTAAAAAGCCGGTCCTTCAGACCGGCTTTTTTGTTGATAAAACCGTGAACAAGAAATTTCCCTAATACAAGGGAAGGCCTTTCATAATCTCTACATTTATAAAAACCTTCTGCAATGAACGAAAGAGCCCACCAACTTAAAAGTATGCGCCCTGAGTTTTCAGCATCACTCATCAATGAGAAAATGAGTGAGGAAGAGCGATTTCAAAATCTTGTGCTTCGTCCTGTTATTAAATTTCAACATGACCTGCTTATGCAGGTATTCAGAAATTATATCAAAAAACACAAAAATGTGTTTTATGAGCTTTCCGTGGAAAAACGCATAGCATATATAGAGAATGCCATCCACAAGAATATGAAGTTCAGGAATTCCATCAAAGGCATGATCATCGGTCTTTTTACCGTTGAGGAATATAGCCTTTACGCCACGAATAGTTCTGCTTTGAATAAACGGATGATGAACATCGTAAAGGAACGCTTTTTAAGCAATATCCAGCTATTCGACAATCCTGAATTCCTGCAGGCTGTATGATCAGATAAGCGATACACCATTTAAGTCGGTTGTGAGAACATCGCTCATATAATCGAAATATGGCCTGATGGCCTTGAACGATTTATCGATGTTTTCCAGGAAACCTTCTGAAGTAACCTCCTTATCGGTAAACGGTTTGGTGAAAATGAACTGTTTTTTCCTGATCAGGTCGATTGCCAAGTGATCCTTGCTGAATCCCTTGGGTGCTGTTTTAAGCTCGTCGCCTACCAATTCTCCCCAGCTTGCCTTGAATGCTGAATTATTGATGATATCTCTGAACTCAGAATCATCCATCTCAAATTCTTTTCTTATCCTGTAGAGGTCTTCCTTGTTGGGGTCCCAGAAACCGGTGGCCAGAAAAGAATCATCATTCGGAGATATCTGCAGATAATACCCGCCACGCAATTCCGGCTTTTTTCTGTGAAATGAACCACCAAAATGTGTCTTATAGGGGGTTTTATTCTTAGAGAACCTGACATCCCTGTAGATCCTGAACATTTTCATCTTATCAACTTCATCATGAATATTCAGGTTGTTGTAGATCATATTGTAAAATTCCTTGACCTGAGCTTCAATGGCCTTGAATTCCTTCTTGTGATCGTTAAACCAGTCGCGATTGTTGTTCTTGGCCAGGTTTTTAAAGAATGTGAGGGCTTCCTTAGGAATGCTAACAGACATGTTTTCGAGATTTGTTCTGAAATTACTAAATAAAAAGGGTTATTCAAATTCTATCCTGTTAAGGATCAGCCCGGAAGCAGGCGCGATATAGTCCATTGTCATGCCGGAATCATCCCTCAGGCTTTTCCTGATGTCCTCAAGGGTGATCTCATGCCGTCCTAAATTGATCAGAGTTCCCATCATAAGCCGAATCTGGTTCCTCATAAATCCTTTACCGACCACCCGCAAAACATAGGTCTTCTCCGGGAAGAAATTTGCCTGGAACAGCTCATTCTCCCTGAGTTCACAGTGCTTGATTTCACGAACATAGTTACCCCTGTCGTTGGCCTGATAGCAATATGCTTTAAAATCATGTTCTCCCTGAAAGAGTTCCGCACCTCTTGTCATGATCTCTATGTCCAAACGATCCAGGATTGTAGTCATTATGGGCGCACAAAACGGATGGAACTTTTCACCATGGGCGAACAGATAGAGGTATTCTTTCTCTTTTACATCCTGAATAACATTAAACCCCTCATCAACCTCTCGAATTGTCAAAGCCCTGATATCCTGCGGAAGGTTGGTGTTAAATAACTCAAGGAATTCATCGAGATCATCCAAAGGCTTATTCTTCAGAAATAATTCGAAAACGGCGCCCCGGGCCGAAACTTTGGCATCTGTGCGACCAGAACTCAGGGTTTTGAAATTCTGACCATCAAGCACATAGTTTAAGGTCCGGTCGATCATGAATTGCAGGGTTTTCAGATTGGGTTGCTTTTGCCATCCATGAAATCTGTATCCCAGATATTCAATACTGATCAGATAATAGTATGTCTTGTCAAACACCTTGTGAAATTAATTATGCCTCGATTCCAACCGGCTAACAACATCCTCAAGTTCAAATCCTTTGGCCTTCAATAGAATCAGATAGTGAAACAGTAAGTCGGCGCTTTCATCGATAAAGAGATCATCATTTGAATCCTTGGCCTCTATGACCAATTCAACAGCCTCCTCACCTACTTTTTGGGCAATCTTGTTTATTCCATTGCTAAACAATTTGGAAACATAAGATTCTTCCGGCTTGAAGTTTTGTACCCGGTCGGTAATTATGTCTTCAAGAGAACTCAAAAATCCATAATGGGATTTGTTCTCCTCATCCCAACAGCTGTCGCTACCGGTATGACAGGTAGGACCAGCGGGCTTTGCTTTTATCAATAGAGTATCATTGTCACAGTCGGCTGAGATACTGTGAACCTGCAGGTAATGACCACTCTCCTCACCTTTGGTCCAAAGGCGTTGCTTCGTTCGGCTGTAAAATGTAACCCGTTGTGTTTCTGAGGTCTTCCTGTAAGCCTCTTCGTTCATAAATCCCAACATCAGGACAGTCCTGGTAATGGCATCCTGCACAATGGCAGGAACAAGTCCGTCACTATACTTCTGAAAATCCAAGTTTGTCATATACGTATTTCAATATTATGTTCTTTCAATTCCCTTTTTAGATCCGGGATCATAATCTCACCGAAATGAAATACACTGGCCGCCAGCGCAGCGTCAGCCAGTCCGTCATTAAAGGTATCGATAAAATGCTGAACATTACCTGCCCCTCCTGAGGCTATAATCGGAATATTGACCGTTTTTGATAAGCGGGCCAAGGCTGCGTTAGCGAATCCCGATTTTGTTCCATCATGATTCATTGAGGTGAATAGGATCTCACCGGCACCGCGCTGTTCCACTTCCCTCGCCCATTCAAACAGATCGATATCCGTTGGAATGGTCCCTCCGGACAAATGCACTTTCCATTGGTCGTTAACGTCCTTGGCATCAATAGCTACAACAATGCACTGACTTCCAACCTTGTTGGCCAGGGTATTGATCAATTCCGGATTATTTACTGCGGAAGAATTGATAGAAACCTTATCAGCACCACATTGCAATAAATCATCAACATCCGCCACAGTTCTAATCCCACCACCAACGGTAAAGGGAATATTGATAGCCTCTGCAACGTGCAAAACCATATCATGCCTCGTTTTCCGAGCCTCCAGCGTCGCAGAGATATCCAGAAAGACCAACTCATCTGCACCTTGTCTGGCATATTCGGCAGCGAGTTCAACCGGATCTCCTGCGTCTATTAAATTCACAAAATTGACACCTTTAACGGTTCTCCCGTTTTTGATATCAAGACATGGTATAATACGTTTTGTCAGCATTATATCAATTCAGTATAAATCGTTCTAATTCTTTAAGGGTAATCCTGTTCTCATAAATAGCCTTACCAATTATAGCCCCTTCACAACCAATAGCTTTCAGCCGCTCAACATCTTTCATATGGCTTATGCCTCCTGAAGCAATAAGATTAATATCCTCAATCTCACACATCATTTCCTTGTACAGGTCTAAGGCCGGTCCTTCCAGCATTCCATCCCTGGCAATATCGGTGCAGATCACATATCGAACACCCTGTTTTGCATAGGCCTTTACAAATGGTATAAGTTCTTTATTACTGGTTTCTGTCCAACCACCAACAGCAATTTTCCGGTCCTTTGCGTCAGCACCAAGGATTATTTTTTCTGAACCATAAGTGCCCAACCATGTCAAAAACAACTCAGGCGCCTTTACGGCTATGCTT
>JABDPL010000084.1 GCA_013042825.1 Flavobacteriaceae bacterium
GTTTTATCGATTTGTCGCGTCCGGCGGTTATCGGAATCACAACACCGGGAAACAGAACTGTATTTCTAAGAGGAAGTATGGGCAGGGTCTCCGGAAGGTTTTCACTATTTATAACCTTCTCGTCCTCTGTGGTCATTAGAGGGATCAATTCGGAATTTTCGTCAAAATCCTGAAGTGACAGACTGTCAATATTTAAAAATTTGGGTTTAGTCATATGCTTTTTCAGTCATTCTGTCATTTAGACAGAGCAATTTATTCATTATCTTTAAATAAATCAATCATTTATACTCTGATTATCAAGATGTTATTATTAAATGATCAATCTTTTCCAGTATACAAGGTCAATTGTTGTGCCATTATAATAGTAACGATTTTTGAAGTGAATTAGTTTTATTGAATTGAACTGTAACAAATCAATATTGTTCTCATCTTTAGAATAAAGCAATACGTTTTTTTGACGCTAGCCAATCAAAATATCACACAGCTCGTAGAGCTTTGTAAAACCGGAAACCAATTAGCGCAGTTGGAAGTTTACAACAGGTACTACAAAGCCATGTATAATACCTCATTGAGGATAGTTAAAGACACGTTCGAAGCTGAAGATATTATGCAGGAAGCGTTCCTGAAAGCCTTTACAAAGCTTGATTCACTTCATGAATCGGTCACGTTTGGGTCCTGGTTAAAACGAATTGTGATTAATGACAGTATTTACCATTACAAAAAGTCGAGTAAATACCGAGACGTTCCTTTAGATGATGTGTTGTATAAAGTAGAAGATCATTCGGGCATTCCGGAAGACGAACAGCTTAAAGACCTTCAAGTCAGACAGGTTCTGGATACGATTAAAACCCTCAAGGACAATTACAGGATAGCCCTGTCCCTTCATTTGATTGAAGGCTATGATTATGAAGAGATAAGCAGCATAATGAATATGTCTTACGGCAATTGTCGAACGACGATTTCAAGAGCAAAGGACAAATTAAGACAAAAACTCAAGCAGCCACTGGCTGAATATTAAACACGATTATGAATAACGATAGATTAATAGAATTCTTTAAAACCCATGAGGGGGCATTCGATCTGGAAGAACCCCGGGCCGGACATGAGCAGCGTTTCATGCATAAATTGAACGCCGCGAAATCAGGCGGGGGTGGCTCAACGGCATTCGATGGCTGGAAATCATTCCTTATGATAGCTGCATCACTCGCCCTGGTATTTGTATTGGTCATGGGAATAGGGAGTGAAAGTTCAAGGGATCTTGCGAATGTTTCTCCTGAACTAGCCCAGACTCAGGATTTCTTTACAACTGCAATTACTGCTGAACTTGAAAAGTTGAATAACCAGAATTCACCTGAATATCAAGACCTGGTAGTAGATGCCCTCTTCCAGATAAAGCTTCTTGAAGAAGACTACCAACGCCTGAAGCTGGACCTCGAAGATAGTGGTGATGACAAACGCGTTATTCACGCCATGATAAAAAACTTCCAGAGCAGAATTGATATTCTGCAACAGGTTTCTGAACAAATAGACGAACTAAAGCAACTAAAATTTACAGAAAATGAGAACAGTTCTACTTTATAGTATCATCGCAGCATTTTTGCTGCCCGTTACTTCAACGGCCACCGAGCCGAACTTGAAAGGCAAACATACCAAAGAAAAGACCATTCACAAGGAATTTAATGTTGATGACAATGCTACCCTGCGAGTAGCGAATAGCTATGGGGATCTTGACATCACTACCTGGAACGAGAACCGAATTGTAATGGATGTTATCATAACCACAAATGGAAATAATGAGGACAAAGTTCAGCGACGTCTGGATGATATCGATGTTGATTTCTCTTCCTCTTCTGAATGGGTTTCCGCTGAAACAACATTTAAGAACAGAAAATCGAAATCCTGGTGGAACTGGGGTAACGATAATGTGAGCATGACCATTGATTATGTGATCAAAATGCCGATGACGAACAATGTGAAATTAAGCAACGATTACGGTGCCATAAACCTTGATAAACTCGAAGGTCGTGCTGAGATAAACTGTGATTACGGGAAGATCACAACCAAAGAATTAATGGCCAGTAACAACCAGTTTAATTTCGATTATACCAACGACTCCTACTTCGAGTATATCGAAGGCGGAAAGATCAATGCCGATTACAGCAGCTACACTGTTGGTAAGGCCAAGAATCTTGAAATCGTAGCCGATTATACCAAGTCGATAATTGAAATAGCTGAAGATGTGAGCTATAACTGTGATTACGGTAGCATGAAAATTGACAATGCCAATAATGTCCGTGGGAACGGCGATTACCTGACACTTCGTATGGGAACCATTTACAAGAATGTAGAGGTGAAGGGTGATTACGGCTCATTTAAAATCGATAAGATGACTGCTAATGCGGGTGACGTAAATGTTGAATCTGATTATATGAAGATCACGATCGGTTATGACCCGTCTTACAATTTTGAATTCGATATCAATCTGGAATACGCCGGGCTTCGAGGTGCTGAAGACTTTGAAATGGTGAAGCAACGCATTAAATCGGGCGATAAGTATTACTTCGGCTATCATGGCGACAGCAATACCTCGAACCGTATACTTATAAATTCTGAATACGGAAGCGTGACATTTAAACGCAATTAAACCATAAAAGCAATACTATTATGAAATCTTTCAAACTATTAATATGTTCTCTTTTGATAAGCACCATGGCTCATGCGCAATGGTGGGGCAGCAAAGGTATAAAGGGCAACGGAAAAATGACGACGGAAACACGCACTACCTCAGATTATGATGGCGTGCGCTGTGCCGGGTCCATGGACTTTATCCTGGTGGCAGGTGATGAAGGCAAAATAACACTTGAGGGTGAGGAAAATCTCTTGAAGTATATCGTTACCGAGATCAAGAACGACCAATTAGTCGTTAAGATCGAAAAAGGTGTTAATATCAAGCCCAGTTGGGGAAAGACCATTAAAATCACAATTCCATTCGAAGATATTGAAAATGTCTCTCTTGCAGGTTCCGGTGACCTTTGGAATAAGGATATTATTCGATCAGATAAACTAGATGTTTCACTGGCCGGTTCAGGGGATATTGTACTGGACATCGAGTCACAGGATGTAAAAGGCAGCATTGCCGGTTCCGGAGATCTCAGATTGAAAGGATCAACGAATGACCTCGAGGCCAGCGTGGCGGGTTCAGGCGATTTTCACGGCTTCGATCTCGATGCAAATAACACGGTTGTATCTGTGGCCGGATCGGGAGATGCAAAAGTTGTGAGTAAGGTTTCATTAAAGGCTCGGG
This sequence comes from Flavobacteriaceae bacterium, assembly GCA_013042825.1. Taxonomy (GTDB): domain Bacteria; phylum Bacteroidota; class Bacteroidia; order Flavobacteriales; family Flavobacteriaceae; genus SHLJ01. The sequence continues at coordinate 3,305 of JABDPL010000084.1, forward strand.
TATCCGGTTCAGGAGATATTGAATACCGTGGCAATCCCTCTAAAGAGGACACCAAGGTAAGCGGATCCGGAAGTATAAGTAACTAGTCCAACCTGATATATATAATGAAAGCCACTTGACCAGTGGCTTTTTTTTATTCCAGTTCCCTAAGAAGTTGGGTCTTTGGAACACGGCTCAACAGAATCAGTCCGATCACAAAAAATATAATTAGAAAGACAACAGAGTAGCGCATGCTGCCTGTTAGTCCGGCGATCCAACCATAGAGGAACATCCCTATAACGATACCGATTTTTTCAGAAACATCGTAAAAACTAAAATAAGAGGCGGTATCTTCTGTATCGGCCGGCACCAGTTTACTGTAGGTCGATCGCGACAGGGACTGTATCCCACCCATAACCATCCCGACACATGCCGCGGTAATATAAAACTGCATAGGTGTGTAAACGAAAAAAGCATAGGCGCATATGGCGATCCAGATAACGATAAGTACGATGAGGGATTTGATATTACCGATTTTCCTTGAAAGCCTTGCTGTTAGTTGTGCTCCGACTATCGCTATAAGCTGTATAAGCAGTATGCTTATGATCAACCCCACTGTTGAATCCTGTGTACCCCAGTCGAGTTCTTCCACCGCAAAATAAGTCGCTGCGATCATGATCGTCTGCACTGCCATACTGTAGACAAAGAACGCCATAAGATATCGCCTCAGTACGGTATCCGTTTTTAAAGCCTTCCAAATCTTCCGAAGTTCATTATAGCCATGCATGATCACACGTTTCGTTACACCATGGCCTTCATGGGTGCTTGTTGGAAGATACTTGAAGGTATACTGGGCAAATCCTATCCACCAGATACCGACCATGATAAAGGCCAGTCGTGTTGGTCCCCCCGCATCCTTAAACCCGAACCAGTCATATTTCAAAATCATTATAAGGTTGACCACCAGTAGTAAAACACTGCCGATATAACCCAATGAAAATCCTTTCGCGCTAATTTGATCCTGCTGTTCCGGATAAGCGATATCCGGCAGGTATGAATTATAAAATACCAGACTTCCCCAAAATCCGATAAGGGCCAGCATATAACATAAGAGTCCGAACCACAGCGTATCGAGGCTAAACCAGTATAGGCCTATACATGCCAGGGATCCCATGTAGCAGAAAAATTTCATAAAATTCTCCTTATTCCCAACATAATCGGAAATACCCGATAAAATAGGTGACAGTATGGAAACAACAAGAAAGCTGAGCGCCGTTACATAACTGATCAATGAATCGTTATTGAAATCAATTCCCAGGAAATGAACCGTGTCGTTTATCTTCTTGCCATCGGCATCCTTAATAATGGTAAGTGCCCCGTAAAAAATTGGGAAAACCGCCGAAGAAATAACAAGCGGATAGACCGAATTTGCCCAATCATAAAAGGCCCAGGCATGCAGCAGTTTCTTATCTCCTTTATGAAGTATGGCCATAAAAAAAGCTGTTCCCTAAGGGAACAGCATCGAAGGTAATCAAATATTTTTAATGACTCTAATTTACAGGTCTAAAGCTAGTAACACCGAATTTAGCGGCTTCTTCTTTAGCCTTGGGTGCCAGTGATGTGAGATTAGAGATTCGTGTATCGTTCGAGGGGTGCGTACTCAGAAATTCCGGCGGTGCCTGCCCCCCGCTATTCGCCTTCATGCGCTTCCATAACTCTGCGGCTTCGCTCGGGTTATACCCCGCAATGGCCATTATATAAAGACCGATCTTATCGGCTTCGCTTTCATGGCTTCTGCTGAATGGTAACATCACCCCAACAGTACTTCCAATACCGTAGGCCTGGTTAAAGATCTGTCTGGACTGTTCATCCTGTATTGCAACATTGCCCGCGACCGCGCCAAACTGCTGAAGCAATCCTGCACTCATACGCTGCTGCCCGTGATTGGCTAGCGCATGAGCCACTTCATGTCCCATGATGGCTGCTATACCGGTTTCATTCTGTGCAATAGGCAGGATCCCGGTGTAGAATACGATCTTTCCACCCGGCATACACCAGGCATTAACCGTTTTGTCATTTACAAGGTTATATTCCCAACGGTAATCTTCGAGATAGCCCTCGTAACCATTGGCATTTAGCCATCTTTCCGAGGCAACTGCGATGCGCTGACCCACCCGTTTTATCATTTCGGCATCTGCCGTTCCGGTAATCACATTATTCTCACTCAGGAACTGGTCATATTGTGAAAAGGCCGTTGGAAATAACTGTGAATTTGGCACAAGAGCCATAGTTTTCTTCCCGGTAAACGGGTTGACCGTACAGGATAAGAACATCAAAATAGCGGCAAAAGCAGCTATTGAGTTTTTCATTTTCATGTTGTTTAAGGTTTATTTATTACGTATTTAAAAATACAAAAACCTTTCCAAAGTCAGTTTTAATTAAGGGAAAGTTATGCGCCAAAGATATGGAGTTCAGTAAAGTCTTTATCGATCTTCATGCTACCACTGCCATTCAATTTTAATTCCTTGGGGTCGATATAGACATTATCTACCTGGACCTTTGAAATTTTAAAGGGGAGTCCGTGAAATTTTAGCTCGAAGGTTTCATATTCCTTGATGAATTTACCTTCCTTATGTTGCTGAAGGATCAATTCTTTTTCTTTACCGGTAAACTTAAAGGTCCGGTAACTATATCTTCCCTTGGTATAATCATATCCGTCATGGCCATCATCGTAGAATTCTGACCTATGTTTCCCGAGCTTGAAATACACATCAAGGACGACTTCCTTAAAATCCTTTTCTCCAACGTATTGTTGCACGGGATACTTTGGAATAACCGCGCCTTCAGCAATAAAGATCGGGATCTGATCGATCTCAGCATCTACCCATTTCTCTTTTCCGCCTTCCACGATCTCATCAGTCCAGAAATTATACCAACGTCCTCTGGGAATATACATGCGCCGCCCCTTGGCATTAGGTTCCAGGATAGGACACACAAGAATACTATCACCAAAAATGAATTCATCGGTTCGATAATGGGTCTGATGATCTTCCTGATCATAAAGGACCAGGGATTTCAATATTGGAGTACCTTCATTCACCAGGTTCCAGAATGCTGTGTACAAATAGGGTAAAAGTTGGTATCTAAGCTCGATAAACTTCCTGACAATGTCGGTAACATCATCATCAAAAGCCCATGGTTCCTGGTCGCCATGATCACCGCTGGAGTGCACCCTGCAGAATGGATGGAAGACGCCCAATTGAATCCACCGTGTAAATAGTTCACCCTGCGGTTGTTCGGCAAAACCACCTATATCACTTCCAACAAATGAGAATCCTGACATCGCGAGTCGCTGGGCCTGAACATTGGCTATCCATAAATGTTCCCAGCTCGCCACATTATCACCAGTCCAGGTTGATGCATAGCGTTGTGTACCGGAATAAGCTGCCCGGGTAATGGTAAAGGGCCTCTTAGGATAGCAAAACTTCTTCATGCCATGATATGTAGCTCTTGCCATTTGCATGCCGTAAACATTATGAGCTTTTCTATGGCTGCAAGGGTTTCCGTCATAATCGTGTCTTACATCATCGGGAAAGGTCTTATTGGGAACCTCCATTACGGCGGGTTCGTTCATGTCATTCCAAACTCCTCTTACACCGATCTCCTCAACCAATTCTTTAAACAGTCCTGACCACCAATCTCTTACTTCGGGCCGGGTGAAATCGGGGAAATAGCATTCTCCGGGCCAAACCTTGCCCTTCATATATGGCCCGTCGGCACGTTTACAGAAAAAATCCTTTTCAAGCGCATCTCTGAAAATGGAATAGTCCTTGTCGACTTTTATACCCGGATCGATTATGGCTACGGTTTTGAAACCGTCATCGGCAAGTTCCTTTACCATGCGTTTCGGATTCGGAAAATATTCCTTGTTCCAAGTAAAACAGCGAAAGCCGTCCATATAATCTATATCGAGGTAAATAGCATCACATGGGATCTTCAGTTTTCTGAATTTAGCTGCTATTTCCTTGACCTCAGTTTCGGGATAGTAACTCCATTTACACTGATGAAAGCCCAGGGTCCATAAGGGAGGCATGGTATGTGGCTTGCCGGTAAGATCGGTATAATTCTCTATTACATTATGCATCTCAGGACCGTAAATGAAATAATAGTTCATTTCACCTCCCTGGGACCAAAAACTCGTCACATTCCGCCTTTCGTAGGCAAAGTCGAAGTGACTTTGGAAGCTGTTATCAAAGAAAATTCCATAGGCTTTATTGTGATGTAAACCTATGTAGAAAGGAATGGCTTTGTAAAGGGGATCACTTTCTCGTCCGTAGGCATAGGAGTCTGTTACCCAATTCTGATATCGCTTTCCTTTGAGGTTTATGTGTCCCGCCTTGTCTCCCATCCCATAAAAACTTTCACGGTCTTCAACAACCTTGCTCATTTTTACGATATTACCACCGTACTCATAACTCTCCTCCCAGTGATATCCCAGTTCATCCTGGTTCACGAGTGCCCCATCCTTAGCATCATAGAGATAGACCTTGAGATCTTTTTTTGATATCTTACATACAAGCTTGGCAGTTGTTATAACAAAGAATTCCTTTTCTTCCTCAATCTCCAGCTTATTGTAACCCGTACTGGCATATTTTGTAATCGCATAGGAAAAGTCCTTAGCAAAGGTTCCCGTTGGCGAATATCTGAACCGAATAACACTGTCCCGCAATATGGTGACCTGCAACGCCACATCATTCTCTGTGGAAAAATACAGGGTATCAACATCCTTTTTAAAGGCGATTATTTGGGTCGGAAATAAATTCCCTTTATGTTCTAATTCGGTATTAATAATCATGGGCGGAGATTTAGAATCACGTAAAAAAAAGGAATACTTCCTAAAAATCGAACTTTAACAGTATTCTTTTTAAACAATTTTTCAACTATATCGTTTTCGGAAATCTATTTCACATATTTGAAAGCTACCAATCCAAGCGGCGGAATCGTTATGGGGGCCGAATGATTGCGATGGTGCCAGGCCTTTTCCTCGGATTCGGTAATCTTATTTTTGTACTGTCCTGAACCACCGAATTTTTTTAGATCGCTATTGAATATCTCCTTGATTCGACCCTTAGCAGGCAAACCAATCCTGTAATCTTCCAAGGGAATTGGCGTCATATTGCATGCAATTATCAAATCGTTTTCAGGATGCTCTCCCTTCCTGATATAGATCAATGATGAATTTTCAGCATCATTATGTTCTATCCATTCAAAACCATCGGCCGTGAATTGTTTCTCGTACAAGGCCGGCTCTTTCTTGTATAAAGCGTTCAGATCCTTAACCAGATTCTGAATTCCCTTATGGAAATCGTATTTGAGTAAATGCCAGTCAAGACTCTCCTGAAAATTCCACTCTTCACTTTGTCCGAACTCGGCGCCCTGGAACAAAAGCTTGGTTCCCGGGTGGGTGAACATATAGGCATATAACAATCTTAAATTAGCAAACCGTTGCCATTCGTCACCAGGCATACGACCCAATATCGAACGTTTGCCATAAACCACCTCATCGTGAGAAAGGGGTAACATAAAATTCTCGGTAAACGCATAGGTCATGCTGAATGTAAGATCGTTTTGATGATGCTTTCTGTAAATGGGATCCTTGGAAAAATACTGCAAGGTGTCATGCATCCAACCCATCATCCATTTCATGCCAAATCCCAGGCCTCCAACGAAAGTCGGTCTTGATACCATAGGAAATGAAGTCGACTCCTCGGCAATGGTCTGTATACCATCGAAGCTGCTGTATACCGCCTCATTCATCTCTTTCATGAATGCGATGGCTTCCAGATTTTCGCGCCCGCCAAATTGATTGGGTTCCCATTCACCTTCGTTCCTGGAATAATCAAGGAATAACATTGAAGCTACCGCATCAACCCGAAGCCCATCAGCATGATATTCATCAAGCCAGAACATGGCGTTGCTTATCAAGAAGGATTTAACCTCAGGACGGCCGTAATTAAAGATCAGACTCTTCCAGTCTGGATGATACCCCTTTCTGTAATCGGGATGCTCATACAGCTGCGATCCATCAAAAAACCCGAGGCCGTGCGCGTCTTCAGGAAAATGCGACGGCACCCAATCCAGGATCACACCTATGCCATTCTGATGAAATCTATCTACAAGAATCTTGAATTCTTCAGGGTAGCCAAAACGCGAAGTCGGTGCATAATATCCAGTTAATTGATAACCCCAGGACGGATCGAAAGGATATTCCATGACCGGCATAAATTCAACATGGGTAAAATTCATAGACTTGACATAGTCGACCAATTCGTCAGCCATTTCCAGGTATGACAAAAAACGGTCCTCCTCGACATGCCTTTTCCAACTTGACATATGGACTTCATAAACCGAGTAAGGGGCATTGATCGCATTGTTTTTATGCCTGTTCTTAATCCATTTGCCATCTTTCCACTTGTGGGGCGAATCCCATACGATCGAGGCTGTATTCGGTGGGTGCTCGCAACGTCGGGCATAGGGATCGGCCTTTTCGGTCTTGATGTCGTTATGGTGGCTTTGAATTTTATATTTATAAGTACTGCCTTTTCCTATATCAGGTATAAAACCTTCCCAGATCCCACTTTCATCCCATCTTACATTGAGCTTATGCTCGCCTTCGATCCAGTAATTGAAATCACCAACAACCGAGACCATTTTAGCACTTGGTGCCCAGACTGCAAAATATGTGCCTTCGGTTCCGTCAACGGTTATGACATGAGACCCGAATTTTTCATATAATTTGTAGTGCTTGCCCGATTTGAACAGGTCGATGTCAAATTCGGTAAATAAGCTGTACGCGATTACTTCTGCCATGGTTGATGGTTGATTATATTCGATATTCCTTTAAGAGGTATAACAGCCCAGCGTGGCCTGCTGTTCAATTCGTATCCCAGTTCGTATACTGCTTTCTCAAGTAAGGAATACTCCAGAAGAAAAATACGTTCCTGTTGATACCCCAGATTAAGATTGGCTTCCTTGATCTTTCTGATATACACACCCAGAAAAACACCTATGATGTAACTGTACAGCACCTCACCTGCCTTGAACAATTCCTCCTGCGGCAATTCATAGTCTTCAAAATGATTGAAAATTGAAGAATAAATCGCGTAATGAAAAGACCTGAAGAGTCCGGCCACATCTTTAAGCGGCGGCTGCTTGACCTTTCTATCGCGAATGGTGCTTTCAGGTTCACCTTCAAAATCGAGAATGTAGAAATCATCGTCATTAACCAGGATCTGCCCTAAATGATAATCGCCATGAACACGAATGCGTTCACCTTTCAATTTGGTCCAGTCGAATGCGACAAACCGCTTTCTTATAAGATTTTTCTTTCCGAGAAATTCCTGAGCCAATTCCAGTGCCAGGCCTTCAAGCTTGTGCAGATTGTTCTCTACAGTATTCAATCTATTCTGAAACTGATATAACAATCGATTCTTTAACCAGACCTCGTGATCCCCGTTGTAGTGCGCCGGTTCAAAAGCGGTTACTTCGAACTCCGACCCTAAAGCGACATGCATCTCTGCCGTTCGCAAGGCCAGGGTCTGTATCTTCAGAAAGAGATCGAGCCCCACCCAATCGATCATTCTTGGGGGGACATCCTTGATTTCGAGTCGCTCGAACATTGGCGTTTGGCGGATATCATCGATATTCAGATTTTTTTCCTTGTACCTTAAAAAGACACTGTGCAATCGATCCAGCATATACTCC
>JABDPL010000231.1 GCA_013042825.1 Flavobacteriaceae bacterium
TCATTAAACTCACCGTAAACCTCTATATGTTCTTCTGTTACCGGACGGAAGGCCTCACAAACTTGCTCATAGATCTCACGGCTTCCGCAAGTTCTGAGTAATGAGTTCGAGAAATTGGCATGCATGCCTGAACCATTCCAGTCACCTTTAACCGGTTTTGGATGGTAGTCTATATAGTATCCATATTTTTCAGTTAAACGATCCATAAGATAACGCGCTACCCAAACCTGGTCTCCTGCATTTTTGGCGCCTTTTGCGAAAATCTGGTATTCCCATTGCCCGCATGCGACTTCCTGGTTGATGCCTTCGAAATTGATTCCGGCAGCCATGCATTCATCGGCATGCTCCTCAACAATACTTCTACCATGGGTATTACGTCCGCCTACAGAGCAATAATACAATCCCTGCGGACCTGGATAACCACCAACTGGGAAACCAAGCGGCAGCTGTGTATGCGTATCCATGATGAAGTATTCCTGTTCAAATCCGAACCAGAAATCATTGTCATCGTCGTCGATCTGTGCACGCCCATTCGATTCGTGCGCAGTTCCATCGGCATTGAGCACTTCATTCATTACGAGCCAGCCATTCTCACGAGCTGGATCCGGAAAGATCGCAACCGGTTTCAATAAACAATCTGAATCGTTTCCCTCGGCCTGCTGGGTTGAGCTACCGTCAAACGACCAGATGGGACAATCCTCTAACTTTCCACTAAAATCTGAAACGATTTTTGTTTTACTTCGCATGTTCTGGGTTGGTTTATAACCATCAAGCCAGATATACTCTAATTTTGATTTTGCCATTGTTCAGTTTTTCAAAAATTTCAACCTGACAAATATAAATATTTGCTAAAAAACCACATTTTTTTTAGGGTTGATTTATCAACAATTCGTTAAAATGCAGAATTACCCCTAAAAAAGTAGGGGTAGGAAGTTAGTTGACTAAAAATTAATCGAATTTCACCGCAAATTGTTAATAAAGACATCTAAATTTGCAATTGAATTACACACAATTTTAAATATTTATGTCCTCTTTACGATTTGAATCTGTGCTGAAAAGCGTTGAACGTAAACCATTGGTAACCGATGAGACCCGGAAGCGATCAGAACGTTTCGGGATTCATGTCTTTAACATGCAACGCATGCGCGAGAATCTTACCAGGGAAGCATTTACAAGTGTAAAAGCAGCAGTTGATAAAGGATCAAAAATTGACCGGGGAATAGCCGACCAGATCGCAGCAGCCATGAAAGACTGGGCGATTTCGAAGGGTGCCACCCATTATACCCATTGGTTTCAACCCCTGACTGGTGCGACCGCTGAAAAGCATGATGCGTTTTTGGAGTTAACGAATGACGGTCAAGCCCTGGAGAAATTCGGGGGAGACCAGTTGGTTCAGCAGGAACCCGATGCTTCGAGTTTTCCCAGTGGCGGCATCAGGAATACATTTGAAGCCCGCGGCTATACAGCCTGGGATCCGTCCTCTCCGGCTTTTATTTATGGTTCAACCCTTTGTATTCCTACTGTTTTTGTAGCTTATACCGGAGAAGCCCTTGATTATAAAACCCCATTGCTGAGAGCCTTACATGCTGTTGATGAGGCGGCGGTGGCTGTTGCCAGATATTTTGATAAGAATGTAAAAAAAGTAAACGCATCCCTGGGGTGGGAGCAAGAGTTTTTCCTGATCGATTCTTCGCTTGCCGCTTCCAGGCCCGATATTGTTTTAACCGGTCGTACTTTATTAGGACATTCACCGGCTAAGGGACAGCAGTTAGATGATCATTATTTCGGAAGCATACCGAGACGGGCACTCGCCTTTATGCGCGATCTGGAAAACGAATGTATGCTGCTCGGAATCCCTATAAAAACGCGTCACAACGAAGTTGCTCCTAACCAATTTGAAGTTGCACCGATCTATTCCGAAGCTAACCTGGCCGTAGACCATAATTCGCTCATCATGGATGTCATGGACAAAGTTGGGCAAAGGCATAATTTTAAGGTGCTGCTTCATGAAAAACCTTTCGAAGGCGTTAACGGATCGGGAAAGCACAACAATTGGAGCCTGAGCACCGATACTGGCGTGAATTTGTTGAGTCCGGGTAAAACCCCGATGAGTAATCTTCAATTCCTCACGTTTTTCGTAAATACTATTAAAGCTGTATATGATTATGAAGAGTTGCTTAGAGCGTCTATCGCTTCTGCGAGCAATGATCACCGCTTAGGAGCAAATGAAGCGCCGCCTGCCATAATATCTGTTTTCATAGGTGAACAACTTTCAAAGGTCCTGAAGGAACTGGAAACCGTAACTAAAGGAAAGTTATCCCCACAGGAAAAAACGGAATTGAAATTAAACGTTGTGGGAAAGATTCCTGAGATACTGCTCGACAATACCGACAGGAACAGGACCTCACCATTTGCTTTTACCGGAAACAAATTTGAATTCCGCGCCGTAGGATCTTCGGCCAATTGTGCCAACCCGATGACAGTACTGAATTCTATTGTAGCCAAGCAGCTGAAGCTTTTTAAGCTTGAAGTCGATAAGCTCATCGAGACCAAGGATATGAAAAAAGACGATGCCATATTTAATGTCATCAGGGAATTGATCAAGCAATCGAAGAACATCCTGTTTGAAGGTAATGGTTACAGTGAAGAATGGAAGCAGGAGGCCAAAAAACGTAAACTGAGCAACAATCAAACTTCTCCGGAAGCCTTAAAAGCGAAAGTCTCGAAGAAGACCATTGAGCTTTTTGAGGAATTAGGTGTAATGAATCCGGTCGAAATCCATGCGCGTTATGAGATCGAGGTTGAAGAGTACACCTTGCGCTTGCAAATTGAGAGCCGCGTTCTGGGTGATATTGCCAGGAATCACGTTATTCCGACGGCTATACGCTATCAGAATGTACTGATTGAAAATGTTAGAGGCCTCAAAGAGATCTTTGGAAAGGATTTTGAATTGCACGCCAAAGAACAGATTGAGTTGGTGCAGGAAATATCAAAGCATGTGTCCTCAATAAATTCCATGATAACCGATATGATCAATGCCAGAAAGAAGGCGAATGCATTGACGCAAATTCAGGATAAAGCCATGTCTTACTGCCATGAGGTGAAACCGTTTTTCAACAACATACGATACCATTGCGATAAGCTGGAGTTGCTTATAGATGATGAAATCTGGCCTCTGACGAAATATCGTGAATTACTGTTCACAAGATAAAGAACGTCCTTTTTAAGTGGGGTTTGATGTGCTTGCCATGGCAATTTTTCCTACGTATAGTCACTACAAAAATGATAAAATTTGATATAAAATGCGTATTTCGTCTAATTAATTAACTCCTTATCGAAAATATACGATCATTCCCATCTATTTGCATCATACATGCAGTACCAGCAGGCTTTTTTACTTAAATTTGAAGTGCTATTAATCAAATTTTGTAAAAATGAAAAGGTTACTGTTAAGTGTATTAGCACTTATGGTCGCGACCCTTCTATTCTCGCTTGACAACCCTACAGGGGTTGATGAGGAAATTTCTCAAGACAAGATCGAGTTGACTGAAGACGCAGAAAATGTGTCTTAGGGTTGTGGTCTAGTTTTTTTCGTTTTTTATATTAAATTGGAAGGCTTAAAGTTTGCAGCTGTTTGCGACATAACTTTGAGCTTTTCCTTTTTAATCAGGTTAAGTATATACAGGTTTCAATGTGAAATCGGTTTCTGTTGAGACAGCATTTATTTTTTTCTTGCTATATTTCGACACCCCGAACTTGCTTTGATCTGTTCACCTAGACAGACAGATGAGTACAAAAAAATTGATTGAGCTGGCACTGGTCTCATGTCTTACGTTGGTTATGATAAATACTCATGCCCAAATTGAAGAGACCCCAATTGAAAGTACAGAAACGCAGTCGAAAACTCGCGTAAAAAAATTCTACAATCCGCATTTTGGTGAAAGTATACGGGGTACCAATGCAATAACAGCTGCGGGAGGAACCTCTGTTATGAATGGTGATCTGGAAAACCCGATGTTTGAAGTATACTTTCATGCAGGATACAAACGCTTTCTGGGATCGTACGTCAATTTGAATCTCACCTATCACAAATTCAACCTGGCCTATGAAGATGCATTTAACGATGGATATATGTCATTTGATCTGAATCTGGAGGCCAATCTCATGCCTTACAATTTGTTTTCACCTTTTCTCTATGCGGGGGGTGGACTTCATGCGGCAAATTATTTTGAATCAACACAGACGAAGGTCCAGGGTGGTGGCGGTGTGGAATACCTGGTTCTACCCCAGCTCGGTATAAAACTGTTTGCAGAATACAATCACATTTTCGACGATGAGCTGGATGGATTGGAATTTGGAGCAACCGATGACATATACTGGCGGATGGCCTTTGGTTTGAACTGGTATTTTGGCCGACATGACCGATCTAAAAAGTTGAGTAGTGATCAACCTACTGTTATTGAATCAAATCCTATCGTCGACGATTATTAATACTGCCTTACAATACGTACTTTTGTGCTCAAACCGGATTTTGAATGAGCAATGATGTGAGTAAACGATACGCTCAAAGGGGTGTTTCGGCTTCAAAAGGAGATGTTCACAAGGCCATAAGGAACATCGATAAGGGCCTGTTCCCGAGGGCTTTTTGCAAAATAGTACCTGATTATCTCAGCAATGACGATGACTATTGCTTGATCATGCACGCCGACGGGGCAGGAACAAAAAGTTCACTGGCCTATATGTACTGGCGTGAAACCGGAGATCTGTCGGTTTGGAAAGGCATAGCTCAGGATGCACTGGTGATGAATATCGACGATCTTCTTTGTGTTGGTGCCACCTCAAATATCATGCTCTCTTCAACAATCGGGCGAAATAAATCTCTGATTCCGGGAGAAGTGATTTCAGCAATAATAAATGGTACAGAGGAACTGATCGAAGACCTGAAACAATTCGACGTTGTCATTCACTCCACAGGTGGCGAAACCGCCGATGTTGGGGATCTGGTTCGAACGATAATTGTAGATTCTACGGTAACAGCGAGGATGAAACGCTCGGAGGTTATCGATAATGCTGATATCCGACCGGGAGATGTTATTGTGGGTTTGGCTTCCTTTGGCCAGGCGACCTATGAAGCAGAATACAATGGTGGTATGGGTAGCAACGGCCTGACCTCTGCGCGCCATGATGTGTTTAATAAATATCTTAAGGAAAAATATCCGGAGAGCTTTGACCATGCCATCCCTGAAGACCTGGTATATTCCGGACAGGTCGGCCTTACATCAGATGTTGAAGGTGTGCCTTTAGATGCCGGTAAATTGGTTTTATCTCCTACACGTACCTATGCTCCGGTAATTAAGAAAGTGCTGGAAACGATCGACAGAACAGCTATTCACGGAATGGTTCATTGCAGTGGGGGCGCACAGACCAAGATTCTGCATTTTATTGATAATCTTCATGTTATAAAGGATAATATGTTTGATATTCCACCGCTTTTTAGGCTTATTCAGGAACAATCGAATACCGAATGGAAGGAGATGTACCAGGTTTTTAACTGTGGTCACAGGATGGAGCTTTATGTCGATGAGAAGATTGCAAAAGAGATCCTTGATATTTCAGGATCCTTCGGGATCGAAGCCAAAATAATCGGGCACGTAGAATCTGCAGAACGTAAGACCCTTACCATTTCAGGTGCTCATGGAACCTTTACTTATCACTGATCGGAATTAAATGTAAGCCTTTACCACCTGGAGGAATGCTACCGTTATCAAAACATCCACAATTACCAATATGGTAAAGAGGCGAATGGAACTGATACCCAGTCGCTTGTAGAAATTAAGTTTATGTCGAGCGCCGGTTTCAGAAACCAGATACCAGACAAAAACGGCAAGGAATAACTTGGTGGTAATGGCCGGAATAATAAACGGAAAAATGATTGCGATCGCGATATTTACCATCAGCGACCACACCACAAAAGGGCGGTAAAATGCCAGTATAGTCAGGAATTGTTGCATCTCAGATGCTTAAACGGCAAATGATATGATTTTATTTTCAATTGTTGATATGTTATAATAACCGCGGAACCGAAAATTAGAAATTGTCGTATTTTTGAGGGCATAGATATTTATGATAGAAAAGATTCAAATAGTTAAGCAGCGTTTCGATGAGGTCAACGACCTGATCATCCAACCGGAGATCATTGCCGATCAGAAACGCTACATCAAATTAAATAAAGAATATAAGGATCTGCGTGCCGTCATGGAAAAGGGCGAGGTATATGAGACCTTGTTAAACAACATAGCCGAAGCTGAAGAGATCATCGCAGACGGCTCGGATGAGGAAATGGTTGAGATGGCCAAGATGGAACTGGATGAAGCTCGTGCAAAGATTCCTGAACTTGAGGAGGAGATTCGGTTCATGCTGATCCCCAGAGACCCCGATGATGGAAAAGACGCGGTAGTAGAGATTCGTGCAGGAACAGGTGGTGATGAAGCGAGTATTTTTGCAGGTGACCTGTATCGAATGTACACCAAGTATTGTGAGAGCAAAGGATGGAAATTAAGTCTTGTGGATTTCAATGAAGGAACTTCCGGCGGATTCAAGGAGATCATCTTTGAGGTTTCAGGTGAAGAAGTTTACGGAACTTTGAAATTTGAAGCCGGGGTGCATCGTGTTCAACGAGTTCCTCAAACCGAAACCCAGGGGCGTGTTCATACCTCGGCAGCTACGGTCATGGTTTTACCCGAGGCCGAAGAATTCGATGTTGACCTGGATATGCAGGATGTTCGAATCGAACGAACTACATCTACAGGTCCGGG
>JABDPL010000251.1 GCA_013042825.1 Flavobacteriaceae bacterium
ACTTATCAAAGCACCGTATTTCTTCCTGGCTGTAGGTAGCCAGGCTAACGTTGGCGGTGCGGCCTCTGCCCCTATTGTTGCGGCGGCTTTCCACCCGTCCCTGGCTACGGTGGGTGTATTATTAGCCGTATTTGGATATGCCATCGGAACCGTGGCCGCAATAGGTTGTACCATTTTGATGCAAATTGCAGCCGGTGGATAATAAAAGCGCTGTTTAATCCTATGAAAAATCTCATTTATCTCATTCTGATCTTACTTATAGTCTCCTGTTCTACGGAAGAGCCAAACTTTGTTGTTAGTGGAAAGGTTCGCGGACTCCAGAAAGGAACCCTTTATCTTGAACGCGAACAGGACAGCGGTTGGGCGGTTATGGACTCGATGGTTATAAACGGACAACCCGATTTCGTACTCCAGGGAAGCCTGGAAGAACCAGAGGTTTTGATGTTACGACTGGATGTGGCCAACCTGGACTCACAGAGACTCAAATTTTTTGGTGCCCCCGGGGTTATTAGTGTACATACCTCCCTAAAACGGTTCTATTATGATGCCAAAATATCAGGATCGGAACAGCAGGAGCTGCTCAATGCATATGAGGATATGATCAGTCGTTTTAATGAAAAAAACCTGGAACTGATCAAAAAACAGCTGGAAACAGGCAATGATAGTATTCAGGTAGCCGCCCTGAAACAAGAGATGGACAATTTATTAAAACGCAAATACCTGTTTGCGATCAATTTTGCGATTACGAATAAAACGAGCCAGGTTGCACCCTATATAGCTTTAAGTGAAATCTTTGATGCTAATTTAAAATATCTGGATACCATTTATAAGGCCCTGCCCGATTCTATTGCCGGATCGAAATACGGCAAAGAACTCAAGGGATTTATATCAAGCGCAAAGAAGGACGGCTTAAACTAAATCAAATGGCGGGTAATTCTATAGCTTACTCAGCTTATCGATAAGCTTCTGGCCGCGATCTTCCAATTCCCTGCTAACCGATTTTAAATGGTCAGATCTGCTCTCAACAGCACGATCACTCACCTTAACGATCAATTCATCAAAGGTCTGAATAGTCTCGTCGATCAGGGCTTCGCTTTTCTTTAAATCGCCCTTCGAGTTTTCAAGTTCCCATACATAAATCCTTTCAATAATGTCTCCGAGAACATGATTGATATCTTTTTTAAGATCCCTTATACTAGGCATACGAATAGATTTTGAGTCTCTAAATTAGGGAAATCAGACGAGAACTTCCAATAGTTCCGCCCCTTTGGTGTAAATTTCGAAATCTGTCCTACAAGCAGGAACAAGCATGGTCTGGCCGGCACTTATTTCAAATAATTCTTTGTCCTGTTCTAGATGCATAGATCCATCCAGACAGATGTAGATCAGGAAGGAATCCCCATCATTGCGTTTTTTGAAATTATCGGTCAATTTCAGGTAATTGGTTTTGAAATATGGGCAGTCGACCATAGCATTAGGCTGGTCAGGAATATCTTCATAGTTCACTCTGATATTTTTATTTCCGCTGAAATCGATAGCCGCCACCGCAAGATCATTATGCAATTCCCTTGAACGCCCCTGCTTATCGACCCTGTCCCAATCATAGACCCTATATGTAATATCACTGGTTTGTTGAATCTCAGCCAGCATGATCCCACCTCCAATAGCATGGATAAGACCCGCTTCTATAAAAAAAGTGTCTCCCTTTGAAACGACTTCTTCATTTAGGATCAGGGGTAAGGACTTGTTTTTAAGATGTCTTAAATAAGTGATTTTATCGGTCCCGTCCTTTAATCCAAGGATGAGGCGAGAGTCCTTATCCACATGCATGACATACCACATCTCGGTTTTTCCGAAGGAATTATGACGGAGCTGGGCGAGAGAATCGTCGGGATGCAATTGCACGGACAGGTCAGTTTTAGCATCGATAAATTTTACCAGGATGGGAAACTTCCCGTCAAAACGTTCGTATGTAGAATTTCCCAGAAGCTCACCTTTATATGTTTCAATTAGTTCACTGAGACTTTTACCTTTTAAGTGGCCTGAAGCAACAACCGATGAAAACCCGTCTACGTCACTTATCTCCCAGCTTTCACCAATATTGGACTTGTCTGTTCGTTTTTGAAGTTCGGTCTTGAGTTTTTCTCCTCCCCAGATACGTTCCTGTAAGATCGGAGTGAAAATAAGTGGATGAAGCTTTTCTTGCATAAATTTATCCAGGGTAGGTTACAAAATTCCTGGGCGTTTCATACAAGGTAACTTCCAGATCCTGATCTGCGGTTAGCTTCGGCTTCAGCTTGTTATAAATAACCACCACAATATTCTCGGCCGTAGGATTAAGATCGGCAAATTCAGGAACTTCAAGATTGAGGTTTTTGTGATCGAATGCATCCTCCACCTCGGTTTTGATCCAGTCCTTCAAATGCTTCATATCAATAACATAACCGGTTTCAGGATCGATCTCTCCTGTAACACTCACGATAAGTTCGTAATTATGACCATGGAAATTCGGGTTATTACACTTTCCGAATACGGCATCGTTCTTTTCAAAACTCCAGTCCTTGCGGTAAAGTCGGTGAGCCGCATTAAAATGGGCCTTTCTGCTAACTGTCACTCTCATTTTACTCCTGATTTATATGATCATAAAACTTTTCAAAAATAATCTTGAACCATGCCGTGTACTGCTCAGGACTATCCCTGATATCATTTTTGACATCCTCAAGTTTCATCCATTTCCAATCGGCTACCTCATCGGTGTTAATATGTGGTTCGTCGTTGAAATAACCTACCAGAATATGATCCAGTTCATGTTCGGTAAGTCCGTTATCAAACGGTGCTTTATAAATAAAAGAGGTGGTTTCGGTGAGTTCAGTAGTGAATCCCATTTCTTCCATCAATCGTCGTTTTCCGGCCTCGATATTCGATTCACCTTCCCGCTGATGGCTGCAACAAGTGTTTGTCCATAAGCCTGGGGAGTGATACTTTGTCAGTGCCCGCTGCTGAAGCATTAATTCATTCCTCTCATTAAAGATAAAAACGGAAAAGGCCCGGTGTAAAAGCGCTTTTTCATGAGCCATCATCTTGGGCATCAGTCCGATCATATCATCGTCTTTATCAACAAGTATCACATAGTCTTCCATGTAAACAAAATTACCCTTAAAAATAGCAACTTTTAATAATGTTTTCATAAAAAAAACTGCCTCCTAGGAGGCAGTTTATTCAACTTCTAACTAATATATCACATTTGAATTACAATGAAATCACTTCTTCTGTTTTGTTGATGTTCATCTTCTGAACATTTTACGCCGTCGCCACAGTCGTTTGACAAGGCAGTCTCACCGTATCCGCGACCGCTGATCCGCTTAGGATCGATTCCCCCAATTTCAATAATATATTTTATGGTTGAATTATTTCGTCTTTGCGATAGGGCTTCATTATAAGCGTTGGTTGCCCGGCTATCGGTGTGCGACTGCACATCGATTCGCATGTCTGGATACTGGTTCAGAACAGCAATAACCTTCTGCAGTTCTACTTCGGCATCTGGTCTGATATTCCATTTATCCAGATCGAAATAAATCGGATTAAGATCCAGGGCGTCTCTCAAATTTGTACCTTCGGTTACGACCACCTCATCACTGCTTATTTCAAGATCGAGTAATAAGGTTTCTTTCCTATTGTCGGTTGTCGCAATTCGATCCTCATCCGTACTGTAATTCTCCTTTTCTACGCGCACCAAATATTCTTTCTCGCAATTCAGATCGGCAAATTTGTATTTGGCATCCTCGCCAACGATCATCTCCTCGATCTGCTGTCCGGCCTGATCAAATAGCCTGACCTTAGCTCCGGGAATAAGTTCCTTTGTTCTTTCATCAAAAACAATTCCTTCAAGATCCTGCAGACAATCCGGGATCTTAAAGAAATAAATATCATCATCGCCTTTTCCTCCATCGCGGTTTGAAGTAAAGAAGCCTTCTTTGGTTCCTAAATTCTCATAATAGGCAAAATCGTCTTTAGAACTGTTGATCGGTTTGCCCACATTCTCAACGATCAATTGCTCATGGTTATCTAATTTTAACTCAAAATCACGTACCATAAAGATATCCAGGCCACCCAGGCCGGTAAGGCCGTTTGATGAAAAATACAGGTCTCCTTTTGAATTGATATAGGGGAAGGATTCTGACCCCTCTGTATTTACCGCAGATCCCAGGTGAACAGGTTCACCAAGGGTACCATCGTCATTAATATCGGCCATAAAGAGGTCTGAATTTCCTACAGTCCCTTCCATATCGGATGCAAAATATACCCGCGTACCATAGACGTTCACGGTAGGATGAGCCACGCTATAATACTGACTGTTGAAATGCACAGATTCAATATCACCCCAAGAGCCATCCTCCTGTAGTTTGGCACGATACATCTGCAGGCGGTTCACGCCTTCATCATCGCGTTCAAGATTTCTTTTGAAGTAATTGTTTCTGGTGAAATATACCACATCATCGGTTGGTAGAAAAGACGCAGTTGATTCGTGATATTTGGTGTTTATCCGGTCATCGAACTTCCTGACATCGGTATAATTACCATCGTCTTGTTTTGTTGCTGTGTAAAGCTCCAGAAAAGGCTGCCCATTCCAGTTATAGGTCTTTTGCTTGGTATCTCTTGATGAAGCAAAAATGAACTGGTCCTTGTATTGGTTTGCTCCAAAATCTGACCATTCGGTATTCAGATCCAGATTGGTCACCGGAAAGGTCTCACTCAATCCCTCAATACTTTTAAGGTAATCCCTCTTCGAAAGAAACCCTTTTGTACGCAGTTCATCTGAGCGGATCTCGGCAAACCGTTCCATCCATTTATCCGATTCCTCGTACTGTTCAGAGAACTTTAGTGCCTGGGCGTAACGGAAATAGAGTTCTGAATCTATAGGTCGGCCCATGGCCATCAGCTTGCCATACCATTTTACAGCATCTTCCATCTCATTATTGAAATAAAAGGCATTACCTAATTTCTCAAAAAGATCTACAGATTCAAAACCTGCTCTGGCCACATCGAGCAGAATATCTGTTGTCTTGATATAAGAAAACTTATCATAATCTTTAGAGGCTCTGCTTAGGTTGCCTTTTTGAGCATAACCGGTCCAGCTTAGGGCCAGGATACTGCAAATTATTATGTAAGATCGTAGTTTCATAGTTAAAAGATTTAAAAGAATCGGGGTGATAATAATCTACCCAGAGGTTGCAGTTCAAAACGAAGCATGATCTCGTGGGTACCGCTGTTGTAATTGCTTAATTCAGTGGCGGTAAGATCGTACGCATATCCAATGAATAAGCCATCGCTTAACTGGAATCCGGCCAGCCCGCTGAAAGAATCATCCCAGCGATAGGCAAGGCCAAGTGTCAATTTCTGACTTATAAGTGCGTTTGCAGAAATATCTGCGATAACAGGCGCTCCCGGAACAGCCTTAACCAGGAATGCCGGCTTCAATTTCAGGTTTCGGCCTGCATCGAACACCACACCACCTATAAAATAATAGTGCATCCGTTCTTTAGCGACAGACTCCTGGAAATCATCATAGTGACTTGTGGTAATGAAATTCGGCACGGCCGCACCCAGGTACCATTTTTCACTGTGCAGGTACAAGCCTGCACCGATCACCGGTGAAAACAAGCTCAGATCCTGCTGGAAAGCGGCATCAGGATTTTGGAATACACCTTCACTCCAGTTGGTCTCCAGGATATGAAATCCACCTTTTAGTCCGAACGACAATTTGGTGTCATAGTCATTTACCCTGATGGTGTAGGAGAAATTTGCATCTACAAAAGTCTCATTGGAAGGACCAAGGGCATCGTTCACTACCGAAAGGCCCAGGCCGATCTTCTCATTGCGCAGTGGTGAATGGACCACCAGCGACTGCGTCCTTGGAGCTCCGTCTATCCCAACCCACTGTGTGCGGTGTAGTCCGGAGATACTCAATACTTCTCGCTGACCGGCATACCCAGGGTTAACACTCATGGTGTTATACATGTACTGGGTGTACTGGGGATCCTGCTGAGCATGGGTATCCGTGCTCAGCAGTCCGATTGTTACCAGGAACAATCCCGCCATTATTGATGATATGCGTTTCATTTTCATCTGTTTTATTTAATCTTTACTTCGTTTTATCTGTTAATGTATATCCAACCCACCTTCGGTTCTTGTCCGTCTGCGAGATCAAGGACATAGTAGTACGTTCCTACAGGTAACATCTCACCTACATTCAGTACGCTTCGTCCATTGGAAATTCCATCGAATTCGTTGAAATATCCTCGTTTCTCGTAGACGATATTACCCCAGCGGTTATAGATCTCGAGCGTGTTCTCAGGATAGTTCTCGATACAATTTATTACGAGTGTATCATTCACGCCGTCACCATTTGGCGAGAACTCGTTGAATATTAACAGGCATCCAAGATCTGTCACTGTTGGATCATCTTCAGTATTGCCATCGAAATCATCGCCATCATCACTTACATCATCGACCACATCGAAATTCGGTCCAACACCCATACCAAGTACACTGTTGCTTACTCCACCCTGCGTTACCGCATCCTGGGTGATGATGAACGTAGCACTGTAAGTAGCTATCTCACCTGGTATTAATGTACCTTCTATACTTCCAAGATCTGCACTGTCGAACGATGGTCCGGTGGTCAGGGTCAATGGGTTTCCATTGATATCCATGAAGGTATCCACTAGGCTAACATCAGTAAGCGTTACATTTCCTGTATTTTCAACATAGATGGTGTAGTAAATAATATCTCCCACATCGGTTCCGAAGGTATCGGCAATCTTGGTTAGCTCGATGGCCGCGGTACAATCGGCCGTAGTCGTTACCGGCTCGGTAATACTATTCGGATCATAAGAACAGGGATCGAACGGATCGGTTCCGTCAAATACCTCGATTTCATCAAGCACACCATCGCCATCACAATCTACTCCTGCCGTAATTGGCTCTGTTATATCGGATACATTGTAATCACAAGGATCACTAGGATCGGTACCATTACCAACTTCAGTCACATCAAGGACACCATCACCGTCACAATCTATTCCAGCCGTAATTGGCTCAGTTATATCGGCTACATTGTAGTCACAAGGATCATTAGGATCGGTTCCACTGCCAACTTCAGTAACATCAAGCACACCATCGCCATCACAATCAACTGTTGCTGTAATTGGCTCAGTTATGTCAACGACATTGTAGTCACAAGGATCGGTAGGATCAGTACCGACAGCAACTTCCGTTGAATCAAGCACACCATCACCATCACAATCAACGCCTGAGGTTATTGGTTCTGTAATATCGACCACGTTATAATCACAAGAATCGTTCGGGTCGGTTCCAACACCAATCTCCGTTACATCCAGGACTCCATCACCATCACAATCAGTATTGGCAGTAATTGGCTCAGTGATATCGGCAACATTGTAAT
>JABDPL010000255.1 GCA_013042825.1 Flavobacteriaceae bacterium
CCTATGGATCGGGCTTGTTTTTCAAAGCTGCAGATTCATCCGGTTTCCGGCCTTTCACCGGATTCACCGCAACTGAAATCCCGGAGGACCTTATCATTTTGGACCTCTTAATCGATAAGCATAACAGGCTTTGGATCGCAACTTATGGCGATGGTGCCTATCTCGTTGATTTTCAGAATTCAAGAACAAGACATTTTAAAGCCAATAAAGCAAACCCCTATGCGCTTCATTATGATGATATCCTCTGTCTTTATGAAGATATGAGCGGTACCATCTGGCTGGGAACCGATGGCGCCGGTGTAAGTTATTATGATGAGTTCCTGTCGAAATTCAATGTACTGACCAATAATCAGTTACCTCCGGATGTGCATGTAGACCAGGTGCGGTCAATTGCCATTGGAAACGATAATTCCATATGGCTGGGTACCTCCGGAAAAGGCCTGACCAAAATTAGTCCGGACCTCTCTGAACAATTCTCCTTTACAACAACCAATTCAGGGCTAAAAAGTGATCGGATCATGAGCCTTTTTCAGGACGATGACAGGCTGCTGATCGGCCTTCAAGCCGAGGGATTGCAAGAATTAACAGCTCAGGATGACTTCCGAAGTTTTAAATCTTTGGAAAATCAAACGATTTGGAAGATTGTTCCGAACGACTTAGACCAGTACTGGATATGCACACGAGAATCCGGCCTTATCTTATTTAGTATTTCCGAAGGAATTCTGAAACAATTCAACAGTGAGAATTCCGCTTTAAACAACAATAATATACGAACGCTGGAAAGGCACTCAGAAGGACAATTTTGGATCGGAACAGAGGATTCCGGGGTTTTACTATTAAATACAACGGATGATAGCATAGTTCGAATTTCGGTTACTCAGGAAAAAATAAAATCGCTTTACGATGATGGCCGCTTTCTCTGGATAGGTACCAACGGCAGCGGACTCACTGTATGGGATTACCGGAATCAAAAATCCTTTGTATTTACAACCGAAGACGGATTGCCGAATAATGTCATCTACGGAATTCTTCCGGGGAAGGAAGAGGAGATCTGGATGAGTTCAAACCGCGGCATAAGCCGTTTTGATTATTCCGATATTCAGGAGCCTAAGATCGATAATTATTCAAACTACGACGGTTTGCAGGCCTTCGAATTTAATACAGGCGCCTATGCCAGAGATGAAAAGGGGATGTTGTATTTCGGTGGTCTTGAGGGGTTGAATTGGTTTAATCCTGCTGACCTGACTTTTAATCAAACCTTGCCTAATACAGTTATTACAAGCTTACAGCTTTTCAATAAAGCGCATACTATACAGCCAGATCAAAACTTTAAACACAATGAGAATACCTTGACGTTTTCATTTGCAGGACTTCATTTTTCACAACCAGAAAGGAATCAATACAAGTATCGTTTACTGGCATATGATGACCGGTGGACAGAGGCCGGGAATACCAATATAGCGCACTATACAAACCTGGATCCAGGGGATTATGAATTTCAGGTTATAAGCAGTAATTACGATGGTCAATGGAATCAAAACCCGGCAGTGCACAGGTTCAGCATACTAAAACCCTGGTATGCCTCAAATTTGGCTTTTGTTGGATATGGTCTCTTGATCTTACTAACCGGGGTTTTAATCTATCGCTATTTAAAGTGGCGCTGGCAGATCAAGATGCAGCTGCAGCTTGAACACGCGGAAACAGAAAGACTTAAGAAACTCGATGAGTTCAAAACGAAATTATATACCAACATTTCACATGAATTCAGGACACCACTAACGTTGATAAGCGGCCCCATCAATCAGCAGTTGTCCAGGCCCGATCTCAAGGATGGCGATAAAAAGGAATTGAACCTGATCAAGCGGAATTCAAAACGCTTATTAAACCTGGTGAACCAACTCCTAGATCTTTCCAAGCTTGAATCCGGAACGGTGAAACTATCCGTATCGAAGGGCAACCTGTCTGCCTTGATCACTCAGATTCTATCGGCTTTCGACTTCCAGGCAGCCGAAAAAGGCCTGTCGTTCGAATATGATGTGGCCCCATGCACAGAGGCCTATTTTGATCATGATGTAATTGAAAAAACCGTAAGCAACTTATTGTCGAACGCCTTAAAATACAGTCCGGTGAATGGTCTCATTCGGGTTAAAGCCCTCATTAAAGCGGGTCAATTGGTCTTTAGTGTAACCAATAACGGAAATACCTTAACCAAAGAAGATCTGCCACGCCTGTTTAAACGGTTTTATCAAACATCGAAAAGTTCTGAAGGTGTTGGGGTCGGACTGGCATTGGTGCGTGAATTAGCTACGCTTAGCCATGGTCAGATCGTAGCCCAGATTTCAGAGCCTGACCTTATTCAGTTCACTTTAACCCTGCCTATTGAAAAAAGCTATTTTAACAAGAGTGAACTCGCTGAAGATCTCAGGCCTGGACTTACGGATGCTGAAGTTGAACCACATGAAGCACTTGAAATAATCAAAGAAACCGAGTCGGAGAAACCACTGCTTCTGATTATAGAAGATGACACAGAAATTCGTCGTTATATAATATCGATCTTTGAAGAGGAATACAGAATTATCGAGGCGAAGAACGGGGAATCCGGTCATGAAAAAGCGTTAAAATCGATACCCGATCTTATCATAAGTGACATCATGATGCCCGGTATAGACGGGCTGGATCTATGCACCCAACTCAAGGAAGATGAGAGAACCAGTCACATTCCGGTAATTTTACTCACCGCAAAGGCCGGAGAAGATCACGAGATCGAAGGCTTGAAAACAGGGGCAGATGCTTATATAACCAAGCCTTTCAGGGCGAAAAAACTTCAGATCCAGGTTGACCAATTGATCGAGACCAGGCGCAGACTCAGGGCGCGTTATAAGAAAGGCTTTGATGTCAATCCGAAAGAGCTTTCAATAACTTCGGCCGATCAGCGATTTTTTGAACACGCGCAGAAGGTTATGGATGATCATCTCACCGATCCCACCTTCAATGCCGATCAGTTTGCCGGGCATATGGCTATGAGCCGCATGCAGTTGCATAGAAAACTCAAAGCCCTTACCGGATTATCGACTTCCGAGTTCATCCGGTCCCAGCGAATTAAA
>JABDPL010000259.1 GCA_013042825.1 Flavobacteriaceae bacterium
CTCTTAACCCTTCCTCACAACCATTTACCGAGGCAAGGGCATAATAAGTAGTAGTTAGAGTCAGTGCCGGTGTATTGAACGTAGTCCCTGTTCCTAAGGGAGAACCCCCGGATGAGGTATTAAACCAAAGAATGTCTCCATATGACGGATACGCCTCCAGGACCACGCTACCCGGTCCACAACGTTCGGCATCCACGATCTCAATAACTTCGGGGGTGGAGATTTGAGTAGTTGCCGAAATATCGAGATCAGGATCACCAGGCATGCCACCATATTCAACTATAAAACCCTTGGGATAATAGGGATCGGATGGATTAGTCAATACATTTGCGAGGTCATTCCAGGATCCGGGCACACCTATACCCGGTGCTGTCACATGCGCATAATCCTCACCGTTAAGATCATTCGGTTCCCCGTTATTCCAAAATGCGAAATTCGGAGATGACCCGTCAACTGAACCATTCCAGAAAACCAATCCGGCCTCAGGACCGGTCATCCATTTCCAGACACCTTCCGTTTCCGAATCACTTCCGCCTATCCATCCTGTTCCCGGTGCCTGTTCACCTACAAACTGCGCCTCTACAGCTGAGGTGATCGTAACCAGGTAACCCTGCAGTCCGAAGTAGCTATAGGTATCGGCAATGCTTCTGGCATTTGTCCATGTAATTCCCGGATCATCAATAAATTGGTAAAAATGATCGGTGGCCGGTAAATAGTTAGCATCACCAAGGGTAAATGAGAACTCTCGTGTTCCGGACATATTTGGCGATGTACTCATGTAGACCACATCATAGGCTGCAGCGATAAGATCGGTATATGGGACATCGCCACCGTTTATCGATCTCAGACTGAGTTTTCCTTCAACAGCACTCCAATCGGAACTAATTCCGGGATGTGAGCCTGTCAGCATCAGCAGATCCAGGCCAATAACATAGCCCGAAGAGATCTGTATATGAAGTGATTCGGCTGCTGTATCATCTGGATCGGTAATATTGAATTGTGTTGCAACCGGGATCTGACTCAAAGGGCAATATTCCTGATTACCCTCAGCATCAAGAACGGGCGGAATATTCGCCTGAGCATTCAATCGTAATACTAAAAGCGCGATAGAAACTGCGGTGATAAAAATCTTTATGTTAAGCGGTTTGTCCAACCCTTAAAACTTTGATGTGTTATGTATTTTTCCGAAAAGCAGGGTTGAAAATAATAAATAGAAGTGAGCGTTACTTTCAATTTATGGAATCACCCCGGAGTGCCCTGAATTTTTTCCTAGCTTCAACAAAATAAATACTATCGGCGTGATCAAAAATAATCCGCTCATAGTATTGCTGAGCCTTCTCCGGTAAATTCAATTCTTTGATATATATCTCGGCCAGAGCATAATAGGCATCATCGGCAAGAATATCGTCTTTATAATCGTTGATAATTCTCAGATAATTTGCCTCAGCTTTTTTAAAGTCTTTCTTTTTTTCAAACAATTGGGCTTGCATGAGCAAAGCCTGGTCTACTATGGTTTCGGTCTTATGAGCACCCAATAATTCATCAAGAATATCTATTGCAGCGTCTGTCTTATTCTGATAAGCCATCAGATCGGCTTTCGCATAGAGTTTCAAGGCTGTTTGGGTAGAATCTTCATATTTGTTATCCGAGATCAGCAGCTTCAAATCCAGGGCGTCATTCGCTATCAACTGTGAGGTTGATCCTTTTAAGATTTTTAATTGGGTTTCGGCCCATTTGAAATCGCCCTTATAATAGCTGGCTTTAGCAACCTTAAAACGAGCCTCCTGTGAAATAGTACTATTCTTAAGGCTCTGTTGAATCTGGGAATAGTAAATCAAGGCCTGGTTAAACTTCTCCTGAAAAACGAGTATATCGCCCAATTTCATTTTCACCTTAGCCTCCTGGAATTTCGACAGATTGGCGTTTAAGGCATCTTTGAGAAAATCGATGGCATAATCAGGCTGATCTTTGAAAAATGCCAGAAAATTGGAATATGACAGCTGAAGATCAACTGTTTGCGTTAACAATCCATATTCACTGAAAAGTGCCTGGTAGCTGGAATCGATTTCATCATATCCTCTAGCATCGAGCTCAAGGGTCATTAGTTCCAGCTTATCTTTATGAGCTTTCAAGACGGTTTGTAGATCAGATCCGTTGTTGATGATGTAGTCGAGAATCTCGTAAGCAATTTCCGCTTCATTCGCATTGATCGTTATCTGCGCAAGGTCCACAACCCCGTTTAATGATTCTTTCTGTCTGTTGAAAATGGCTTTTTCCTGTGCAAAAGCCTTACGATACTCCCTCTGCTGAACAAAGAGCCAACTCAACAACTCGTTCCACATGATATTTGGCTCCTCCTGAATTTTCTTCAGCAGGACCACCCTTAATATTTTATTATTCTCACTCTGTGAGTCTTCAGAGATATATTCACTGAAGGAACGTTTTGCAAAGTTGAGATAAGTTGTATTGATCTCTATAAAATCGATATAGCTTCTGAACATTTTTTCGACCTTACCTTGTTCACCATAGATCCGGGCCAATTGCATATTATAATTGCTTTCGGGCCGCAAATCCATGGCTCGCTCATAAACCTGAGCTGCGTAATCTATCAAAGCGTGATCCTCAAAACGCCTGGCGACATAATAGGCATAAACCGGCTTTTCTTCTATCCCGGCCTTGGCCAGGTCATAGTAGCGTTTGGCGGCTTCCATATCTCCTTTTAGCTGGAAATTGTACCCGAGTTCTACATAATAATGCGGATTCCCGCTTCGATCTACGATCTCGAACAGTAATTTTTCAGACTCATCCAGATTCTCCAGTTGCTGATGGATCTCGACGATTTTAAAGAAGTAATTGATGTTGCCCCTGTTGTTATCATAGAGCTTCTGGTACGAGAACAGTGCTTTCTCAAACTGACCATCGTCATAATAACTTTTGGCAACCTCCTCCGATTGCGCGAAAGAAGCAACTGCAAATAACAGGCATATGACAAGTAGTTTGATTCTCATGTTCAGGACAATTCTTGAATTTATTGGTCTTCAGCTTAAAATAAGCTAGAATGTAAAGATAATAAAAGTGAATTTTAAGATATGTGAAGGATTTAATAAAAAAAAAGCCCGAACTCGGGGCTCAGGCTTTACCAACCAAAATAAATGTGCTATTAATCAAATTTTAAAAATGATTCAATTATCCTGTTTGGGTGTATCTATTTCTTTGTTGAATATACGATCCTGCTTTTAGAACTACAATATTTCTATCAAAACCATGACAAGCGCAAAAAGCAACGCTAAACGTAAAACATGCTTCATATTTAGTAGGTTAAGGGTAAATTACATCAGCAACTTCATCATAATTTTTGAGAAATCAAAAAAAAATGACAAAAAATCGTTAAACAGCGTGTTTTTTTTACACTTTATCGATAATATTAAGAAAAACTAGCCGTTAGGAGGAAGAAAAAACCTACGTTTTTTTGATAAACTCAAATCCGGTATAAGGCACAAGAACAGGCGGTATCCTGATGCCGTCAACGGTTTGATTATTTTCCAGTAACCCGGCTACAACTCTCGGCAGAGCTAATGAACTGCCATTAAGCGTATGCACCAATTCGCTCTTGCCCTCTGCATTCTTGAATCGCAATTTCAAGCGGTTAGCCTGATAGTTCTCAAAATTTGAAACAGAAGAGATCACCAGCCAACGCTTTTGTGCTGTTGAGTAAACCTCGAAGTCATAGGTCAATGCGGAAGTAAATCCGAGATCACCACCACATAACCGGATAACCCTATAGGGCAGTTCGAGCTCATTCATAATACCCTTTACGTGTTCTACCATTTCATCTAAGGCCTTGTAGGAACGTTCGGGATGTTCAAGCCGAACAATCTCTACCTTATCAAATTGGTGCAAACGGTTTAATCCCCTTACATGGGCACCATAGCTACCGGCCTCCCTTCTGAAACAGGGCGTATAACCAGTTAGAGCTTTTGGCAACTCAGCCTCCTTCAGAAGGTCACCCCGAAAGATATTAGTTGCCGGGACCTCAGCCGTTGGGATCAGATACAGGTTGTCTGCGGTTACATGATACATCTGCCCTTCTTTATCTGGCAGCTGTCCTGTTCCAAAGCCAGAATCGGAATTTACCAAAAGTGGAAGCTGGAATTCTTCATAACCCGCTTCGGTGTTCTTATCGAGGAAATAACTGATCAAAGCGCGCTGTAGTTTAGCACCTTGCCCCTTATAAACCGGAAAACCGGCGCCGGTGATCTTGTTGCCAAGTTCAAAATCGATTATATCGTATTGCTTAGCCAGTTCCCAATGCGGAAGCGCCGCTTCACCCAACTCGGGTACATCGCCCGCCCTGAACACTTCTAAGTTATCATCTTCAGATGCTCCTTCAGGCACAAGATCATGTGGAACATTCGGAATATTATGCAATAATTCACCAAGCTCATGAGTCACGCGATTCAGTTCCTCCACGAGTTGCTTGCTCTCCTCCTTTAGCTCAGTGGTCTTAAGTTTTAACCGGTTGGCCTCTTCTGCCTTACCGGATTTGAATAAATTACCGATCTCCTTCGACAAGGTATTCGATTGGGCCAAAACGCTATCCAGTTTTGTTTGGGTGTTGCGTCTCTGCTCATCCAAATCGATAACTTTGTCAATCAATGGCCTGGCGTCGATGTTTCTCTTGCCCAATTTTGCTATGACAAGATCAGTATTTTCACGAATAAAAGGGACCTGAAGCATAGTTTGAATATTAAGGGGTAAAGTTACGTATTTACGGTTTTTTTCTTTCCAAATCGGAAGGTAAAATCCAGTCGCTATGCCTGAATGCATTCCACTTTACAGAAGCGAGATCTATCTCGGGGTCGATAAGCTGACGATATGGCCTTCCGTTTACACTAACCTGGCATTTCACATAAACTGCTATATCCTGTCCTTGATCCTTAAACTCCTTCTTTAATAGTTGTGCGAATTGCCAGATAAAATCAGGGCGGGAACTCACCAATCGCTTCTGCTTCTGTGTTAGGTAATCATCCAGATTGATCATAAATTGCTCCTGGGTAGCCTTATCGATGACCTTAAACCGCGCCAGTCCTGATCGGGAACGCAGCATCATCCGCCATGAAAGTTTATGGCCTTCCTCCGTCCATAATACATTATCGGGAATAAACCAATGGCGCAGGGGTAAACCAATTTGAATTATGAAATAAACCGATGCGGAAATGAGTCCGATTTTTTTGAATTTAGGATCATCGATAATCTCTTTATCAAATACCGGTTTCTTTTTCAGGAAAAGGCTTCGGATATATTCTGGTTCAAAAAAGAACAGGCATAGTCCGAGTGACATGTAAGGAAATATCCCAACCTGAAAAACAAAGGAGTTAAACAGATGGAAGAAGATCGAAGCAATAAAAGCCCATTTACGTGTTCGTCTAATGAGCAGTAAGGGAATCACGAGCAGATCAAACAGCAATCCGGAATACGCAATAAAATAGTGCAACCATTGCTGCTGAAGGAAATCGCCGATCAGGAAATAGTGTTTTTTGGCCAAAAAAAGCAACTTAATAACACTTCCGTCCAGCCAGTCGGGATACATTTTGGCAACAGAAGCGTAAGTATAAACGATCCACATCTGAAATATAATTATCCATGCGCACCAATTGGGCATGCTCAGACTTCTTATCTCAGGCTTACGACGCACATCGAACGACAGCCACCTGTTTGCCGGGAGCAGGGCCATCATTCCGCAAAGCAGGATCAATAAATAATAATGGTTATTATAGGATGATTTCTGCATGAAATAGGTCGCCGTCCACATCAGGGTATACATGATTATACTCAGGCGATATCGGTAACCCAGCATAACAAACAGACCAAAAACTCCCATGATGACGTAATAGATGTACATACCAAAACCGGGCAGTGGTTGCAACCATTCAAAGCCGATGAATGAAAAAGTGAATTGGGGATCAACCATGGTTGCCTTGACCCATCCCAGAAGAATAGCGCCAATGGCTTCACAGAAAATGAGAATGCCGAAGATCACTCTGAAGACAATGAGAGCACTGTTATCGATATGCCTGAATAGGAACCTATTCATAAAGATCACTGATAATCGCTTTTATATCGACGCAATCCTGTTCGAGTTGTTGTCTGAGCGCTTCGATCGATTCGAATTTCTGTTCATCACGAACCCGTTTCAATAATTTAATCTCGAGTTTTATGCCGTAGAGATCCCTGTTAAGATCGAAAAAATGCACTTCCATTCGCTGCTCAGTACCTGAATTTACAGTTGGATTTGTACCGATATTCATCATACCGAAATATGTTGTCCCATTTATTTCAGAGGACACAACATATACCCCGTTCTTCGGAATCAATTTATAGGATTCCGATACCTGGAGGTTGGCCGTAGGAAAACTTAATTCTTTACCCAGACCTCTGCCATGAACGACGGTTCCATTTAACATATAGGTATAACCCAGGTATGCATTGGCCATATCGACATCACCATCCCTCAGAGCATTTCTTATTTTTGTAGAACTGACAGCCACATCGTTGATCTCCTGGGCAGATATCTCCATGACCTCAAATCCATAGGTTTCGCCAAACTCCTTCAGATCATCGATATTTGCCGCACGGTTCCTGCCAAAGCGGTGGTCATATCCAATGATAAGGTATTTGGTTTTTAAACTGTTGACAAGCAGATCTCTGACGAATTCCAGTGCACTAAGTCTTGAAAATTCAGGGGTAAATGCCTTGACTACCAGGTGATCTACCTTCAAAGCGTCGAGTATTTCCGACTTCTCCTCCAAAGTATTCAGCAACTTGATATTCGATTCCTTTTGCAGTACCATCCTGGGGTGGGGAAAGAAGGTAAGCACTACCGACTGCAGGTCATTTTCCAAAGCCTTTTTTACAAGGCGTTCAATAATTTTTTTATGACCGATGTGAACGCCATCAAAGGTGCCAATGGTTACAACGGTATTTCTCTTGAAAATTGCTTCTGACGCTCT
Organism: Flavobacteriaceae bacterium; assembly: GCA_013042825.1. GTDB lineage: Bacteria > Bacteroidota > Bacteroidia > Flavobacteriales > Flavobacteriaceae > SHLJ01. The sequence continues at coordinate 7,011 of JABDPL010000259.1, forward strand.
TGAAACTTTCAACGGTTAATTATTTTCCATTAAATTCATTCATTGTAACCTTTGTCCCTGACAGCACAAATGATTTGATCAGTTGAATACTTATATCCAATCGTTCAGACATTTTATCGAGTTCTTCCTGCTGCCAAGCGCTCAATACATAATCGACCTGCCGGCCTTTGTGAAAATCATCAGAAATTCCAAAACGGAACCTGTTGTATTGGGTTGTCCCCAACTTCTCCTGTAGATCTTTCAGACCGTTATGCCCGCCATCGCTACCTTTGGTTTTTAAGCGAAGGGTTCCGAAGGGTAAATTCAGGTCATCAGTTACGATCAGGAGGTTCTCCAGGGGGATCTTTTCTTTTTCCAGCCAGTATTTCACCGATTTACCACTCAAATTCATATACGTACTCGGTTTTAACAGCATAACCGATCTTCCCTTGAGCTTAAAGACGAGTTGATCACCGAGTTTTTTTGTTTCGAACAGGGCCTCTTGATCCCTGGCGAGATGGTCGAGGATCTGGAATCCGATATTATGCCTGGTATTGGAATATTTCTCGCCAACATTGCCTAATCCCACTATTAGAAATTTCCTCATGCTATCCTCTTCGTTGCCATTATCAATTCCGAATAATTTCCGTAAAAATTCAAACATCGTCTTCCTTTACGTAAAAATAAAAAAAGCATCCTTAAATCCCGGGTTAATTCGGGACAAGGACACTTTTTAAAGTTTGTAAGTATTGACTTATTATTCCTGACCTTCGGCCGGTGTTGCGGTAGAAGCTTCTCCACCTCCTTCAGTGGTTTCTTCTCCTTCTGCTCCTTCTACACCTTCTCCTTCTTCTCCTTCAAGGTCTTCATCATCAATAACATCAACAATCGCAGCACGAGCCGTTTTAACCTGGCATACAACTGTATTGTCGGGATGAAGGAATTTAAAATCACCATTCTCTAATTCTGTGACGTATAATTTGTCACCTATCTTCATATCAGAGATGTCGGCTTCAACAAAATCGGGGAGATTTGCAGGGAGCGCTTTAATTCGCAGCTTCCTGTTATTACGTCTTAAAACGCCACCATTTCTAACCCCGACAGAATTCCCTGTAAGGTGCACAGGAATGTCCATCGCGATCTCCTTGTCTTCATAGAGACGATAGAAATCGATATGAAGTATCTTATCACTTACCGGATGAAACTGTATGTCTTGCAAAACCGCATCATAGGTTTCTCCGCTTTCAAGGGCAATCACAACTGTATGCGCATTGGGCGTATAAACCAGTTTGGAGAATGCCAGTTCTTCTGCTGAGAAATGCACCGGTTCTTCTCCTCCGTACAATACGCAGGGAATCCGTCCAGCATTACGTAGAGCCTTAGTTGCCTTCTTGCCCACGCTTTCTCTTTGAGATCCATTAATTGTAATTGATTTCATTTTATTTAAATAATTATAGTTTACATGATAAATTTTGTGCTGATCGATTTGTTGTGATGCACATTATGCATGACTTCAGCAAATAAATTAGCACAGCTCAATACCCTGATCTTTTCATGGGGTATCGATGGAATTGTATCGGTAACGATCAATTCCTCAAGTTTAGAATTATCGATTCGTTTATAAGCATCACCCGATAAAACCGCATGTGTACAAATAGCCCTAACACTCAAGGCGCCACGCTCAATCATCAGATCGGCTGCTCTTGTAAGTGTTCCGGCCGTATCGACCATGTCATCTGCCAATACAACATTTTTTCCCTCAACATCACCGATCAATTCCATATGGGAAATGTAATTAGCCTTAGCCCGCTGCTTATAACAGATGACTACATCGCTCTCCAATGCTTTAGAATAGGCATAGGCACGTTTGGAACCACCCATATCGGGAGAGGCTATAGTTAGGTCATCTAAATTCAAACTGCGCAAATAAGGCAGAAATATCGTTGAAGCGTACAAGTGATCAACCGGTTTTTCGAAGAAACCCTGAATCTGATCGGCATGCAGGTCCATGGTAATAATACGCGTTGCACCGGCGGCCTCAAGCATTTTAGCAACCATTTTGGCTGCAATCGGAACCCTCGGCTTGTCTTTACGATCCTGTCGTGCCCAACCAAAATATGGCATCACAGCAGTAATATGACGTGCTGAAGCGCGTTTTGCAGCATCGATCATCAAAAGCATTTCCATGAGGTGCTCCGGACCAGGGTGCGTAGAACCTATGATAAAGATCCTTGCCCCCCGAATAGATTCCTGGTAGCAGGTCTGAAACTCACCATCGCTATAGGTTGAGATATCTACCTTCCCTAAGGGTTCACCATAGGATTTAGCGATGAGCTCGGCAAGCACATGACTCTGACGGCAGGGAAAAATCTTTGCTTTTGTCTTAATTTTTGTCACTTTAAACAGAATTTCAACAGATCGAAAACCCACTGATTTTTAGTGAGGTGCAAATTTAGAAATTTATTTGATGAACGAAAGCATAAAACCGCGTAAATTGATGGCAACCATCGATTATTTTTATAATTTTGCAGTCCATTTAAGCTCAAGTGGCGCCCGCCCGAACGTAACTGTTCGGTACGGGCGGGGAATTGGTAGACCTGCCTGCCGGCAGGCAGGCGCGCTGGATTCAAAATATTTATTTGAATGCTGCAACAAAATGCCAAAGTGGTGGAATTGGTAGACACGTTGGATTCAAAATCCAATGTCCATTAGGACGTGTGGGTTCGAGTCCCACCTTTGGTACAGATAAAAGACCAGGATGTAAATCCTGGTTTTTTCATTTTGAAAACTTGATTAAGCTTGCTT
>JABDPL010000263.1 GCA_013042825.1 Flavobacteriaceae bacterium
AAGCAACGGTTCTTCATGGATGATTTCATCGGTGAAAATTTAATTTCTGATGGACAATTTAAAGGGGTAAAAGTCGCAAAAGGGAATGCAGATCCTAAAAATCTTGACAAAACAGACAATGAAGTTGACGCGATAGCCGGTGCTACCATTACCGGAGATGGTGTTTCAGCTATGATAAGCAGCGATCTGCGTTTATACGTTCCTTATTTTGAAAATCTAAAAAAATAATTGCTATGGCCTTATTATCAAAAAAAGACAGCAAACTGATCCTGGATCCGCTGGCCGATAATAACCCGATTACCATCCAGGTATTGGGTATTTGTTCGGCACTGGCGATCACAGCCGAGTTAAATGCCTCGATTGTGATGTCAATCTCGGTGATCTTTGTACTCGGCGTAGGGAACGTTGTGATTTCCCTGATCCGGAATATAATACCCTCCAAGATCAGGATCATAGTGCAGCTTACAGTGATCGCCATGCTCGTTATTGTAGTAGATCAGGTCTTAAAAGCCTATGCCTACCAATTGAGCAAGGAATTATCGGTTTTCGTCGGCTTGATCATTACGAATTGTATAATCATGGGAAGGTTTGAAGCCTTTGCCCTCGGTAACGGAGTCTGGCGCTCCTTTCTCGATGGTATCGGTAATGCCCTGGGTTATGGTGCGATTTTGGTCATTGTAGGATTCTTCAGGGAGTTACTCGGTTCGGGGACCCTTCTTGGATATGAGATCCTGGGTAACCCGGTAGACAAAACAGGGCTTTATGCCTTGGGATATGAGAACAACGGTTTTATGCTCTTATCACCGATGGCACTTATTGTTGTCGGGATAATCATCTGGGTACAAAGAAGTAAGAACAAAGCCTTAATCGAAGACCATTAGAATTTAAATTATGGAACACGTAGAATTATTCTTTAAGTCGATTTTTATAGATAACATGGTTTTTGCCACATTCCTTGGGATGTGCTCTTACCTTGCAGTTTCGAAAAAAGTTTCAACGGCAGTCGGACTCGGAGCCGCGGTGATCTTTGTTCTTGGAATTACGGTGCCGCTCAACTGGTTGCTTGATCAATACATATTGCAGGAAGGTGCTCTGTCCTGGCTCGGACCAGAATTTGCGAGCTATGATCTCAGTTTTCTTTCTTTTATCATGTTTATCGCGACCATAGCAACTATGGTTCAGTTGGTTGAGATCGTAGTCGAGAAATTCTCTCCGGCGCTCTACAACTCCCTGGGGATATTCCTTCCGCTTATCGCTGTTAACTGTGCAATCCTCGGTGGGTCACTGTTTATGCAGTCCCGTGAAATTGCGACATTCGGACTTGCATTCAATTATGGAATATCTTCCGGAATCGGATGGTTTTTGGCAATCCTCGCCATAGCAGCCATACGCGAGAAGATCAGATATTCAAATGTGCCTGCACCCCTCCGCGGACTCGGGATCACATTTATCATCACCGGCTTAATGGCCATCGGTTTCATGAGCTTTGGTGGTATGCTAACAGGAGGAGATGAAGCTGCAACCGTTGAGAACAAAACGGTGGTCATCGATTCCGAAGAAGAAAAAGAAAAAGAAAAAGAAGCCACCTTGGCTGATAACACAAAAAAAGAATTGAATTAATATGATATTAGCTGCGGGTATTACCGGTACTATATTGGCAACGATTTTAGCCTTTCTTGTGGTTATTATTGCCCTTGTGACTTTGTTGCTTTTCATAAAACAGAAACTGGCCCCGTCTGGTCCGGTAATGATCACCATAAACGGTGAAAAAGAAATCGAGGTGCCATCAGGGGGAACCTTATTATCCACCCTGGGAAATGAAAAAATCTTTCTTCCTTCGGCTTGTGGAGGTGGCGGAACCTGTATTCAATGTGAATGTCATGTGCTACAAGGGGGAGGAGAAGCACTTCCCACAGAAACGCCTCACTTTACACGTAAGGAGCTAAAACATGGCGCCCGACTGGCATGCCAGGTCAAGGTGAAACAGGATATGGAAGTTACCATTCCTGAGGAGGTATTCGGAATTAAGAAATGGGAAGCAGAAGTTGTAAGAAATTACAATGTGGCTTCTTTCATCAAGGAATTCGTTGTTCGCATTCCTGAAGATATGAACTATAAAGCAGGTGGATATATTCAAATTGAAGTACCACCCTGCGAGATCCGATATGAGGATATAGACATTACAGCCCACCCGGAAGAGCATCCGGAAGATCCTGAAAAATTTAAACTGGAATGGGACAAATTCGGACTCTGGCCTTTGGTTATGAAAAACACCGAAGTTATCGAACGCGCATATTCCATGGCTTCCTATCCGGCTGAAGGCCGCGATATCATGCTAAATGTGAGAATAGCCACGCCGCCATGGGATCGCAGTAAGAATGCCTGGATGACTGTAAATCCGGGAATCGCTTCATCTTATATTTTCGCTCAGAAACCAGGTGATAAGGTTACTATCAGTGGTCCATACGGTGAGTTCTTCATCAATGAATCGGAATCAGAAATGTTGTACGTAGGTGGTGGAGCAGGAATGGCACCCATGCGATCGCATTTGTATCACCTGTTTAAGACTGTTGCTACCGGACGTACGGTTACTTTCTGGTATGGTGGGCGTTCTAAACGTGAACTATTCTACCTCGAACATTTCAGGGAATTGGAACGCGACTTTCCGAACTTTAAGTTCTATGTGGCGCTTTCTGAGCCAATGGAAGAAGATAACTGGACGGTTAAGAAAGACATTGATGATACCGAAGGTGACGGCTTTATTGGATTTGTTCACCAGTGCGTGATCGATAATTATCTGAATCATCACGACGCTCCGGAGGATATAGAATTGTATTTCTGTGGCCCACCAC
>JABDPL010000264.1 GCA_013042825.1 Flavobacteriaceae bacterium
GGACCCGCTACTGCGCTAATAACTGTCCTTATAAAGTCAGAAGGTTCAATTGGTTCCTCTACAGCGGCAATGATGAATTCGATTACTATATGAACGACGATCTTGGGCGTATGGTGATCAATCCTGATGTGACTGTGAGATCTCGTGGTGTGATGGAAAAATGTTCACTTTGTATTCAGATGACGCAAAAAACTATTCTGGACGCTAAGCGCGATGGCAGGAAAGTAGAACCCAATAAATTCAAAACAGCCTGTTCGGCAGCATGTAGTCCAGGAGCGATTGTCTTTGGAGACATAAATAATGATAAGGATGATATCACCCATCTGGTTGAAGAAGACCGGGCCTATCGATTATTGGAAAGTGTAGGCACAAAACCAAATGTGGTTTATCAGGCCTTGATTAGGAATACCAACGAAGTTTAAATTAATAAGAAACACGAATAAAATATTATGGCGTCTCATTACGAAGCACCTATAAGAAGACCTCTAGTACTCGGTGAGAAATCGTACCACGATGTGTCGGTTGATGTTGCAAGACCGGTTGAGGGTCAGGCAAACCGAGCTTGGTGGATCGTTTTTTCTATCTCGCTAATCGCTTTCCTTTGGGGTGTTGGGTGTATAATCTATACCATTTCCACCGGTATAGGGACCTGGGGATTAAACAAAACCGTTGGATGGGCCTGGGATATTACCAACTTCGTCTGGTGGGTCGGTATCGGTCACGCGGGAACGCTGATCTCGGCGGTACTCCTGCTTTTCCGTCAGAAATGGCGTATGGCTATTAACCGATCAGCTGAAGCAATGACGATTTTCTCGGTGATTCAAGCCGGATTATTTCCGATAATTCACATGGGACGGCCTTGGCTGGCGTACTGGGTAGTTCCTATTCCCAACCAATTTGGTTCGCTTTGGGTGAATTTCAACTCCCCACTACTTTGGGATGTTTTTGCGATCTCAACTTACCTTTCTGTTTCTTTGGTATTCTGGTGGACGGGATTATTACCTGATTTTGCCATGATAAGGGATAGGGCGATCAGACCGTTTCAGAAAAAAATATATTCATTGCTGAGTTTCGGATGGACAGGTCGCGCCAAGGATTGGCAAAGATTTGAAGAGGTGTCTTTGGTTCTCGCAGGATTGGCAACCCCTCTGGTACTATCTGTTCATACCATAGTATCCTTTGACTTCGCAACATCGGTAATCCCGGGATGGCACACCACTATATTCCCGCCTTATTTCGTTGCCGGAGCGATCTTTTCAGGATTTGCCATGGTGCAGACCCTTTTGATAATCATGAGAAAGGTTTGCAATCTTGAAGATTACATCACAGTTCAGCATATCGAGTTGATGAATATCGTCATTATGATTACCGGTTCGATAGTTGGGTGTGCTTACATAACCGAACTTTTCATTGCCTGGTACTCAGGTGTGGAATATGAGCAATATGCATTCCTGAACAGGGCCACAGGGCCTTATGCCTGGGCCTACTGGGCTATGATGACCTGTAACGTATTCTCTCCTCAATTCATGTGGTTTAAGAGGCTGCGAACAAGCATAATGTTCTCGTTCTTCATATCAATTGTTGTGAACATCGGAATGTGGTTTGAGCGATTTGTGATCATCGTTACTTCCCTGCACAGGGATTATCTGCCTTCTTCTTGGACCATGTTCTCTCCAACCTTTGTTGATATCGGGATATTTATCGGCACGATAGGGTTCTTCTTCCTGTTGTTCCTGCTGTATGCACGAACATTCCCTGTCATTGCTCAGGCCGAGGTTAAAACCATTTTGAAATCATCCGGTGAACGTTACAAGCGCCTGAGAGAAGCAGGAGAAAGCCTGGTCGAAAAGGCTACGGATGAACGCACAGCGGGTAAACCACCGGTTAAGGCTGACCCATGGGTTAATATTGGGAACGATCCATCGGTTGTGGCAACCACTGTTGTTACTGAAGAAAAAGTAGCCGAATCCGCGGTGATCGAACCAAGCACCGCTGAAAACACCCAGCAAACTGAGAGTCTTATGGAGCGCCTGGGCCATTTCGATCCGAAAACTCAGTCTCCTGATGACCTAAAACGCATTAAGGGAATCGGTCCGAAAATGGAGGAATCCTTAAATAAAATTGGTATCTACACCTTTAATCAGGTTAGTAGGATGACCAAGAGTGAATATGACCTGTTAGATTCCATAACCGGATCTTTTCCCGGTCGTGCAGAGCGCGATGATTGGGCAGGGCAGGCCAAAAACTTAATCGACTAAACCTATGGATACAGTTAAAGTCGTACACGCCGTATATACCGATGATGAAGTCCTAATGGCTGCTGTAAAAAAGGTACGTGAGGAGCGCCATCATATAGAAGAGATCTATACGCCATTTCCTGTGCATGGATTGGATAAGGCCATGGGACTTGCGCCTACGAGAATAGCCATTACATCATTTTTATATGGGTGTTTGGGATTAGCAGTGGCAATAACCATGATGAATTATATCATGATCGATGACTGGCCGCAAGATATCGGTGGAAAACCGAGTTTCAGCTATTTGGAGAATATGCCGGCTTTCGTACCAATTATGTTCGAATTGACCGTATTCATGGCAGCCCACCTTATGGTGATAACATTTTACCTGAGAAGTAAAATGTGGCCATTCAAAAAAGCGGAAAATCCGGATCCACGAACAACTGATGACCATTTCCTTATGGAGGTGGCTACACGGGGGAATGAGCAGGCTGTTGAAGACTTGCTTTCGTCAACAGGAGCTATAGAAGTGAATATTGTAGAAAAAGAAGCACATTAATATGAGAGGCTTTATAAAAATAGCAGTACTGGCTGTACTTTTTGGTTCGATCTATTCTTGTAAGAAGAGTTCGCAGCCAAATTACCAGTTCTTTCCGCAGATGTATCAGTCGCCAAGTTATGAGACTTATGGCGAATACGAGATTTTTGCTGATGAGCAATCAGCCATGATACCTGTTGACGGAACAATTGCCAGGGGTTTTGGAATTTATGATTATGAAAACACCAATGCGGGATATGAAATGGCTAAGGCTGAGTTGATTAGTCCGCTTGACTCAACCCAGATTGATATGGCTCGCGCGAAGGAACTCTATACTGTTTACTGCGGGATTTGTCATGGTAATCAAGGCAAGGGCCAGGGAACTTTGGTGAAACGGGAAAAGATATTGGGTGTGCCAAGCTACGCCGATGCTGCCCGGGCTATAACTGAAGGAAGCACCTATCATGTGATATATTACGGCAGAAATGCCATGGGATCCTATGCTAGCCAGCTGAATGAGGAAGAGCGTTGGCAAGTGACGGCATATGTCATGAAGTTGAAGGAAGATCTAACTAATTAAGACCAGATAAAGAGAGTTACCAACATGTATACATTTTCAAAAAGACTTAAAATATTTTCAATCGTTTTGATGGTACTCGGAGCCATTGGTTGGGGATCTAGTTATATGAGTTCCCATAATACTACGATTGAAGATGTTAAGGAAATGCTGGCAGCCGAAGAAGCTTCACATGGTGGTGGAGACCACTCCGCAGCTGTAGCCTCAGAAAGCCACTCAGATGAAGCTGATCATGGCGAAGCACATGATGCTGAAGAAGCTGCACATCATGACGATAAACATGCCGAGCACGTCATGCATCAGATCCATAACAGGCCATATTCCGCGCTATATGTTGCGGCATTCTTCTTTATGATGATCGCTCTCGGATCACTGGCGTTCTATGCCGTTCAATATGCGTCCCAATCCGGATGGTCACCGGTCCTTTTTCGGGTCATGGAGGCGATAACCTATTATTTGCTTCCCGGAGCACTAATAGTTGTTGCCATAGCGTTATGGGCAGGAGATCACTTATTTATCTGGATGGATCCTGAGGTTGTTGCAGAAGACAAAATCATTCAAAATAAATCTGGGTTCCTGAACAGAACAGGTTTTATTATCCGAGCGGTTATCTTTATCGGTGGATGGAGTCTTTACAGATATTTTTCCAGAAAATTCTCTTTAGCTCAGGATAGCTCCGATAATACTAGCAACTTTAAAAAGAATTTCAGAATATCAGCCGCATTTCTGGTGTTTTATCTCATTTCTGAATCCATGATGTCATGGGATTGGATCATGAGTGTTGATCCGCACTGGTTCAGTACACTCTTTGGCTGGTATGTTTTTGCCAGTATGTTTGTCAGCGGAATTACTGTTATTGCGTTGATAACGATATATTTAAAATCAAAAGGCCATCTCGAATTTGTAAACGATAGCCATATCCATGACCTGGCGAAATTCATGTTTGGTATTAGTATTTTCTGGACCTATCTTTGGTTTTCCCAGTTCATGTTGATCTGGTATGCCAATATTCCGGAGGAAGTTACCTACTTTGCCACCAGGTTTGAATATTACAAATTACCGTTCTTTGGCATGCTTGCTCTCAATTTTATATTCCCGTTCCTGATTTTGATGAACAGTGATTATAAACGTGTGAACTGGTTTGTTGTAATGGCCGGGATTGTTATTTTGATCGGTCACTATCTGGATGTATTCAATATGATCATGCCGGCAACCGTTGGTGAAAACTGGTTTGTTGGATTACCCGAAATAAGTGCGGTGTTATTGTTTGGAGGCCTGTTTATTTTCCTGGTCTTCTTTGCCCTGTCGAAAGCGCCACTGAAAGCAAAAGGAAATCCGTTCATTCATGAAAGTGAGATATTCCATTATTAAAAAAAATTAATTTAGACGAAAGTAAAGACGAATGAGTGCTGTCCTAACCATTTTAGTTTTAGTAAGTATAACCGTAGCCATCTGGCAAATGGTCAAGATATTTGATCTTGCCAGTGCCAAGAAGGAGAACACGGAGGTAGCTGATGATAAAGATAATCGTATAAACGGTTATTTAATGATGGGCTTCCTGATATTTATTTATGGTTTTACCATCTATAATATGGTAAAATGGGGTCATTTTCCCCTGCTCTCCAACTCAGCATCGGAACATGGGTCACAGATCGATAATTTACTTATCATATCCCTGGTGATCATCTTTATAGTGCAAACCGTCACACAGTTCCTGCTGCATTATTTCTCCTTTAAATACAGAGGGGAAAAGGGAAAGAAAGCCATGTTCTATGCCGATAATGATAAATTGGAGTTCATATGGACGATCATTCCTGTAATAGTATTGGCCGGCCTTATCATCTATGGATTGTTTACATGGTCTGACATCATGAATTTTGAAGAAGATGAAGATTCACTTGTAGTAGAGTTATATGCGCAGCAATTTAACTGGAAAGCACGCTACGCAGGCGAAGATAATGTTTTGGGCAAGGCAAATATTAGGTTGATCAATATTGATAATGCTAATATTCTCGGTCTGGACGAAGCGGATCCTTATGCTCAGGACGATGTCATAACGACAGAATTACACCTGCCTGTTGGCCGTCAGGTGATCTTTAAAATGCGATCTCAGGATGTTTTGCATTCAGCCTATATGCCTCATTTCAGGGCTCAGATGAACTGTGTGCCGGGAATGGTAACCCAGTTTTCCTTTACGCCTGGCATGACCACTGCCGAGATGCGGCAGACCCCTGAAATGATCGATAAGGTAGCCAGGATTAATAAGATCCGGGCGGACAAAAGCGAGGAACTGATAAAAAAAGGAGAAGAACCTCTTGATCGCTACGAATTTGATTATTTACTGCTTTGTAATAAGATTTGCGGTAAATCGCACTATAATATGCAAATGAAGATCGTAGTCGAATCTGAAGAAGAATATAATGCCTGGATGAGTGAACAGAAAGTGTTCAAGAATTCCCTGGTGCAGAATTAAAAAAAAAACTAGAAAAGAAAAGAAATCACAAGATTATGTCAGCACACGTAGAAACTCATATGGACGATCACGGACATCATCATCACAAAGAAACCTTTGTAACGAAATACATATTTAGCCAGGATCATAAAATGATCTCCAAGCAATACCTTATAACGGGTTTGATCATGGGTATCATAGGAATAATTATGTCCTTGCTTATGCGAATGCAATTGGCATGGCCAGAGGAACCAAATGCGATATTTTCAGCCTTACTAGGTAAATGGGCTCCAGATGGCGTAATGGATGCAGATATATATCTCGCTCTTGTAACGATACATGGAACTATAATGGTATTCTTTGTATTAACTGCAGGCTTAAGCGGTACGTTCAGTAACCTTTTAATTCCGCTTCAGATAGGTGCGCGTGATATGGCTTCAGGATTCCTGAATATGTTGTCATACTGGATGTTTTTCCTGTCGAGCGTGATAATGGTTATCTCTCTTTTTGTTGAGATGGGACCCGCTGCGGCCGACTGGACGATCTACCCGCCATTGAGTGCACTGCCCATGGCCCAACCGGGCTCCGGAGCAGGTATGACCTTGTGGCTTGTTTCTATGGCCATATTCATAGCCTCCTCCTTATTGGGGTCATTGAATTATATCGTAACAGTAATTAATCTAAGGACCAAAGGCATGTCGATGACCAGGTTGCCACTGACTATTTGGGCGTTCCTGATCACAGCAGTTATAGGTGTTATTTCCTTCCCTGTATTGCTTTCCGCAGCTTTACTTCTGATAATGGACAGAAGTTTCGGGACCTCTTTCTTCCTTTCCGATATTTTTATCCAGGGAGAAGTATTACACTATCAAGGAGGTTCACCGGTATTATTCGAACATTTATTCTGGTTCCTGGGACACCCGGAGGTTTATATCGTATTATTACCTGCCCTCGGAATCACCTCTGAGGTCATTGCAACAAATGCAAGGAAACCGATATTCGGATATAGGGCGATGGTTGCCTCGATATTGGCGATCGCTTTTTTGTCTACAATTGTTTGGGGCCATCATATGTTCGTGTCGGGAATGAACCCATTTCTAGGGTCGGTATTTACCTTTACAACCTTATTGATCGCGATTCCTTCCGCGGTAAAAGCATTTAATTATATAACAACACTTTGGAAGGGGAACCTGCAGTTCAATCCGGCTATGCTGTTTTCCATCGGATTGGTTTCAACATTTATCACCGGAGGACTAACAGGTATTATTCTTGGAGACAGTGCTCTCGATATCAACGTTCATGACACTTATTTCGTTGTTGCTCACTTTCATTTGGTAATGGGAATCTCGGCCCTTTATGGTCTGTTTGCCGGAGTATATCACTGGTATCCGAAAATGTTCAGGCGTATGATGAACAAGAACCTGGGTTATATTCATTTCTGGGTAACTGCTATCAGCGCCTACGGGGTTTTCTTCCCCATGCACTTCATCGGCATGGCAGGATTGCCAAGACGATATTATACCAATAGTGCATTCCCGCTATTTGATGAAATGTCGAATGTGAATGTGGTAATAACCACATTTGCGTTGATCGGTGGTGCCTTCCAACTTGTATTTATCTGGAACTTCTTCTATAGTATGTTCTATGGTAAGAAAACGGTTCAGAATCCATGGAAATCAAATACTCTTGAATGGACAGCTCCAATCAAGCATATCCATGGTAACTGGGAAGGCAAGATTCCGTCGGTTTACAGATGGGCCTATGATTATAGCAAGCCGGGACATGATGAGGATTTTGTACCTCAAAATATTCCTTTAAAGGAGGGGGAAGAAGAGTTGCAGCATTAGCGTCTCTTTAAAAATATATACCACAAAGCCTTTCGATATTCGAAAGGCTTTTTAGTTATCTTTGTTTGAAATGAACGAGAATCTCGATCCCACAAGCGATAATTTTTCTTCCCAAGATCATGACATTGAGCGCGCCTTGCGCCCACTGACATTTGATGATTTCAATGGTCAGGATCAGGTACTTGAAAATCTGAAAGTCTTTGTTCAGGCGGCTAATCTTCGTGAAGAGGCCCTTGACCATACCCTGTTCCATGGCCCACCTGGATTAGGCAAAACCACACTGGCATATATACTGGCGAATGAATTAGGAGTTGGGATTCGCGTAACTTCCGGACCGGTTCTGGATAAACCCGGCGACCTAGCCGGCCTTCTTACCAATCTTGATGAGCGCGATGTGTTGTTTATAGATGAGATCCACAGGTTAAGTCCGATTATCGAAGAGTATTTGTACTCTGCCATGGAGGATTATAAAATTGATATCATGATAGAGTCAGGGCCAAATGCCCGATCAGTTCAGATCAATTTAAGCCCGTTTACATTGGTTGGTGCCACTACGCGCTCGGGATTATTAACGGCCCCGATGCGCGCACGTTTCGGGATAAGCAACCGTCTGAATTATTATTCAACTGAGCTATTGTCTACAATTGTGCAGCGAAGTGCAAGTATACTGAATGTGCCTATTACGATGGAAGCGGCTATTGAAATAGCAGGCCGAAGCCGGGGAACTCCCCGTATTGCGAATGCACTTCTGAGACGGGTTCGGGATTTTGCTCAGATTAAAGGCGATGGTACCGTTGGTATTGAAATAGCCAGATACGGTCTCAAGGCCCTGAATGTTGATACCCACGGACTGGATGAAATGGATAATAAGATCTTGACTACCCTAATCGATAAATTCAAAGGTGGTCCTGTTGGTATCAATACCCTGGCAACAGCTGTGAGTGAAGGGGCAGAGACCATTGAGGAGGTTTATGAGCCATTCCTTATTCAGGAGGGATTCCTGATACGGACCCCAAGAGGGCGAGAGGTCACTGAACGGGCTTATAAACACCTGGGTAAGATGAAAGGTAGCTCACAAGGAGGTCTATTCTAATCGTTTTTGTCATTCATCCTTTAAACGGTAATATTTTTGTATTCTTAACCCCTGAAAAAAGAATTTCATCTAATTTTTTTTTACCTATTGTTTGTTTCGGTTTAATTTATTGCATTTTGAAACCAATCTAGCCATGAAAAACCTATCCAAGTTAAAATACTTGTTAGTCGCGTCATTTATAGGAATCACATCCTGTGCCTCGGATGATGATAATTATCAGCCACGACCTATTCAGTCCGAGTTAGAATCAAGAATTGTAGAATTATATGGATCGAAATCTGAACTGCTTCTTCCTTTGGAAAATGATTTTTCAGCAATTCCCTCAGACCCTAACAATCCGATTACCCAGTCAAAGGTAGACTTGGGGCGATTTTTGTTCCATGAAACGGGCTTGGCCGAAAACCCAAATATGGAGGAAGGCAGGCATATGTATTCCTGCGCAAGTTGTCATCATGCAGACGCAGGGTTTCAAAGTGGAATTAGGCAAGGCATTGGTGAAGGAGGATTAGGTTTCGGGATTAGCGGAGAAGGCAGGCATAAAGACCCTCAGTATCTTGAAGAAGACCTTGATGTGCAACCTATACGTACTCCGGCAGCACTAAATGTAGCTTATCAGGATGTAATGCTTTGGAATGGACAATTTGGAGCGACAGGAACCAATGAAGGAACCGAGAGTAACTGGACAGTCGGCACGCCCAAAGAAGCCAATAATTTCGGATTTCAGGGTGTTGAAACACAGGTTATAGCTGGCATAGATGTGCACAGGTTAGTAATAGATGCTGATAACATTGTGAATTCACCTTACAAAATTCTATTTGACGAAGCATTCCCGAACGATCCCCCTGAGAACAGGTATTCTAAAATGAACGCTGCCCTGGCAGTCGCTGCCTATGAGCGAACATTACTGGCAAATCAATCGCCCTTTCAAGAGTGGTTAACAGGTGATCAAGACGCCATGAGTGATGATGAGACAGCAGGTGCCCTGGTATTTTTCAACGAAGGAAGATGCTACGAGTGCCATACAGGACCGGGATTAAATAGCATGACCTTTCACGCGCTTGGTATGAACGATTTAGCTGGGGAAAATATCAGCGCTGTGGTGGATATGGCTACGAAAAAAGGGCGCGGCGGATTTACGGGTGATCCGGCCGACGATTTTAAGTTCAAAACACCACAGCTTTATAATTTGAAGGATGTTCATTTCTATGGACATGGTGGTAGTTTTCAAACGTTGAAAGAAGTGGTTGAATATAAGAATAACGCTATAGGGGAAAATACAGATGTGCCCACTCATAAATTGTCACCTTTATTCACACCTTTAAATCTTTCCGAAGAGCAAATAGACAATTTGGTATTGTTTCTGGAAAATGCATTACACGACAGTAATTTAATTCGTTATGTGCCCGAAGAACTCCCAACAGGAAATTGCTTTCCGAATGCCGACTACATGTCAACAGAAGACCTGGGTTGCGAATAATCGGGATTATTTATAATTCTCACAGGCCTTGGTGATTATTGAAACTAAATCGTAGTTTCGTAACCTAAGATGTCGCTTTCAAAATCCAATTACACCAACCTTATTAAAACGGAAGCCAAGAGGCTCGGGTTTTTATCCTGTGGGATAAGCAAGGCCGGATTTCTGGAAGAAGAAGCACCCAGACTAGAGCGATGGCTGGATAAAAATATGCATGGCGAAATGTCCTATATGGAAAAAAATTTCGACAAGCGATTGGATCCGACTAAGCTGGTTGAGGGCTCGAAAAGTGTGGTCTCTCTTTTACTTAATTACTATTCCGAAGAAAAACAAGACGATCCCGGGGCACCGAAAATCAGCAAATATGCTTACGGTACCGATTATCATTTTGTCATCAAGGATAAACTGCGATCATTATTAAATTTTATTCAGGAGAAGATCGGCGACGTTCACGGTCGCGCCTTTGTAGATTCGGCCCCGGTTCTCGATAAAGCATGGGCAGCCAAAAGTGGTCTTGGCTGGATGGGAAAACACACCAATCTTATTAGCCGGAAAGTAGGTTCATATTATTTCATTGCCGAACTTATCATCGATCTTGAACTGGAATATGATTACCCGGTTACTGACCACTGTGGTGATTGTACGGCATGCCTCGATGCCTGTCCTACCAATGCGATAGTTGAGCCCTATGTTGTGGATGGAAGTAAGTGTATTTCCTATTTTACCATAGAACTGAAGTCGAATATTCCCGAATCCTTCAAGGGAATGTTCGACAACTGGATGTTCGGATGTGATATTTGCCAGGACGTTTGTCCATGGAACCGCTTTTCAAAACCGCATAAGGAGCCTTTGTTTAATCCACATCCCGATCTTTTATCTTTCACAAAAAAGGATTGGACGGAATTAACTCAGGAGGTATTCGGAAAGGTTTTTAAGAACAGTGCCGTAAAGCGAACAAAATATGAAGGGTTGAAGCGGAACATCACATTTCTTAAACCTTGACCCCACAATTATCAGATTATTTCTTTAGGTTTACGATTGACTTTAGTTTTGTCCTGATCCTACCTTAAAAGCAGATTCCGTATAACCGATGAGTAAAGAAAGCAAGCGCAGAGAGGCCCTTTTATATCATGCCAGACCTTTTCCGGGAAAAATTAAGATCGTTCCAACTAAGAAGTATGCAACGCAGCGCGATCTGTCTTTGGCCTACTCTCCGGGCGTGGCTGAACCCTGCCTGGAAATAGAGAAGAATAAAACCAACGTCTATAAATATACAACTAAAGGGAACCTTGTAGCGGTCATCTCGAATGGAACAGCCGTCCTGGGACTTGGGAATATTGGACCCGAGGCTTCCAAACCGGTTATGGAAGGCAAGGGATTATTGTTCAAAATATTTGCCGATATAGATGTATTCGACATTGAGGTGGATACCGAAAATGTTGAGGAGTTCATTCAAACGGTAAAGAATATCGCGCCCACTTTCGGAGGTATTAATCTTGAGGACATCAAGGCACCTGAGGCCTTCGAGATCGAAAAACGACTGAAGGAAGAATTAGATATCCCGGTAATGCACGATGACCAGCATGGAACTGCAATAATATCTGCAGCAGCCTTATTAAATGCTGCGGAACTGACCGGCAGAAAACTCGGGGATATACAAATGGTCATAAGCGGAGCAGGTGCTGCTGCTATTTCCTGCTCAAGGCTATATCAGGCTTTCGGAGTGAGGAAAGAAAACATGGTCATGCTCGATAGCAAAGGAGTCATCAGGCAGGATCGTGAGAACCTTTCAAAGGAAAAAAAAGAGTTTGCAACTTCAAGAGATCTGTATGACTTAAACGATGCCATGCAAGGTGCTGATGTTTTTATCGGCTTGTCAACATCAGATATTTTGACCCCGGAAATGCTTAAAACCATGGCAGATAACCCCATTGTTTTTGCTATGGCTAATCCGGATCCTGAAATTCAATATGATCTGGCGATGAAAACCCGTGACGATATAATTATGGCGACGGGACGCAGTGATCATCCGAATCAAGTGAATAACGTTCTGGGTTTTCCATTTATTTTCAGAGGAGCTCTCGACGTTAGAGCGGCCTCTATCAATGAAGAGATGAAGAAGGCAGCCGTAATTGCGCTTGCCGAACTGGCTAAAGAACCTGTGCCTGAGCAAGTGAACATCGCTTATGATAAAACACGACTAACATTTGGGAAGGACTATATTATCCCCAAACCCTTTGATCCGCGACTTATTGCAGTCGTGCCACCTGCTGTAGCAAGGGCAGCAATGGAAAGCGGTGTTGCCCAGGCGCCGATTGAAGATTGGATTGCCTATAAGGAGGCCTTACTCCAAAGATTAGGTTCAGATAATAAGATAGTGCGATTAATGCACGGCAGGGCGAAATCGAACCCTCAGCGGGTTGTATTTGCCGAAGCAGATCAATTACCGGTGTTAAGAGCCGCACAAATAGTTTATGATGAAGGGATTGCCTATCCCATATTATTGGGAAGAACAGACACCATCAAGGATTTGATGGAAGAGATCGAATTCGATGCTGATGTGCCGATAATTGATCCAAAGAGCGATGAAGAACTCGAGCGCAAGAATGGTTATGCCACGGCCTATTGGAAAAGCAGAAATAGAAGAGGGATTACCTTATATGCGGCCCAGCAATTGATGAGAGAGCGGAATTATTATGCCGCGATGATGCTTAATGTAGGTGATGCCGACGCATTGATTACAGGATTTTCACGTGCTTACCCAAAGGTGGTCAAACCAATTTTGGAATTGATTGGTCTTGACAAAGGAGCAACGCGAATAGCTACAACAAATCTGCTGATGACGGCAAGGGGGCCTATGTTTTTAAGTGACACCTCCATCAATATCGATCCCTCGTCTTCAGATCTCGTTAAGATAGCTGAAATGACAGCTTTAACGGTTAGAATGTTCGGAATGGAACCGATCATAGCTATGGTTTCTTATTCAAACTTCGGCTCATCTGAAAATGAAAACGCCACAAAAATCCGTAAAGCTGTCTCCTACCTGCATAGTCAATATCCGGATCTTATCGTTGATGGTGAATTACAGACCGACTTTGCCTTGAACAATGAAAAACTTCAGGATATCTTTCCATTTTCAAAATTAGCAGGAAAAAAGGTAAACACGCTTATTTTCCCAGATTTAGGGGCCGCCAACATTACATATAAATTACTTAAGGAGCTGAATCAGGCAGATAATATAGGACCAATTATGATGGGGTTAAAAAGGCCAGCCCATATACTGCAACTGGATGCCAGTGTAGATGAAATTGTTAATATGACAGCCATAGCGGTAATCGATGCTCAGAAGAAGCAGAAAAGAGACGCCAAATCTTAGGTTTTCACAAGAATAGTGCGGTGGCTGTATAATTATTTTATTACATTTGATTCCGTAAGAAACCGTCTTTAATGATAACACATATAGAGGGTAAACTAACCGAAAAAAATCCTACAGATGTTGTGATAGATTGCAATGGGGTCGGTTATCTGCTCAATATTTCTCTACATACATACTCCCAGATTCCCGATGAGGAGAAGTTGAAATTGTATACGCATTTCCAGGTAAGGGAAGATGCCCAGACTTTATATGGATTTGCATCGAGAATCGAACGGGAAATCTTTCGATTATTGATTTCTGTAAGCGGTATTGGTGCCAGTACGGCAAGGACAATGCTCTCGTCCTTATCGCCCATGGAGGTTAAAGAAGCGATTGCCCGTGAAGATGTGGCCAAAATCCAGTCTATTAAAGGGATTGGATTAAAAACAGCACAACGGGTAATAGTCGATCTTCGGGACAAGGTTCTAAAACTTTACGAAGTTGAAGAATCTGCGCCCCTCACAGGCAATACAAACAAAGAAGAAGCGTTATCTGCATTAGAAGTTTTAGGTTACTCAAAGAAGCAGTCGGAGCGCGTGATAGATAGGTTTGTACTGGATAATCCTGATGCCAGCGTTGAATTGATCATAAAAGAGGCCTTAAAAAATCTGTAAAGTGTTTTGAATATTACTACCAACTTAATATTTATCAAACCTACTCGCTTATTTGCTTTACTGGGAATAATTTGTCTGGTTTCTTTGCAGTCCTGGGCGCAGCAAACCCCTGCCCAACAGGATACAACCAGTACCGGTTATACCTTCAACAATTTATTGCTTCCCAATCCGAACAGCATCATTTCGAAATATACCTACGACCCCATTACGAATCGTTATATCTACACTGAATCGGTTGGTGATTTCAATATAAACTATCCTATAATCCTTACACCTGAAGAATTCAGGCAGTTGGTATTGGAGGAAAATATGAAGGCTTATTACAAGCAAAAGATCGACGCAGCCGATGGTAAGAAGGAAGGGACCGAAGAAATGCAAAAGAATCTGATTCCGGAACTCTATGTTAATTCGAGTTTCTTTGAATCGATTTTCGGGGGAAATACAATTGAAGTGATCCCGCAGGGAACGGTGGAGATGGATCTGGGCGTGCTATTCACAAAACAAGATAATCCGTCATTCTCGCCGCGAAACCGAAGCAATTTCACCTTCGATTTTGATCAGCGCATAAGTTTGAGCCTATTGGGTAAGGTAGGTGAACGTCTCCAGGTAACCGCAACCTATGATACGCAATCCACATTTGACTTTCAGAACCTGATAAAACTGGAATATACGCCAACAGAAGATGATATCATTCAAAAGATCGAGGTGGGTAATGTGAGTATGCCTATCAATAGTTCTCTTATCACCGGGGCCCAAAGCTTGTTTGGTGTTAAGACCGAACTGCAGTTCGGCAAGACCAGGATTACAGGGGTATTCTCAGAACAGCAGTCGCAGTCGAGAACTGTGGTAGCCCAAGGGGGTGGTACCCTCCAGGATTTCAGTTTCTTCGGTTTGGACTATGACGAAAACAGACACTTCTTCCTGGCGCAGTATTTCAGGAATCAATATGACAGAGCACTTCTAAACTACCCATTTATCAACACCAATGTTCAGATCACGCGTATTGAGGTATGGGTGACCAACAGGAATAATCAAACCGATAATGTAAGGAATATTGTTTCCTTGCAGGATCTGGGTGAATCTGAAATTATAGGTTCAGCTGTAACCATCTTAAATCCGGGAGCTGTACCAGATAACGGGAATAACGCCTACGACCCGACCAATGTTGGTGGAGCGGGATCACAGCTGAATGATGCTGTTCGTGATATTGCAACCGTGCAAACGGGAATTCTTGTTCCGGGTGTTAACCAGGGATTCGACTATGGAATCCTGGAGAACGCCAGAAAATTGGTCGAAGGTCAGGACTATACGTTGCATACCCAACTTGGTTATATCTCATTAAATCAGCGTTTGTTGAACGACGAGATCGTAGCGGTGGCATTTCAGTATACCATTGGTGACCAGGTTTACCAGGTTGGTGAATTTGCCAATGACGGTATAGAAGCTACCGATGTATCTACCGATAACACAGGGGTACAAGTGGTTAATAATAACAACCTTATCCTCAAAATGCTGAAAAGTGCCGTGACCAATGTCGACGAGCCAATCTGGGATCTCATGATGAAAAACATCTATGATACCGGTGCCTTTCAATTGAGCCAGGAAGATTTCAGATTGAATATTTTCTATACGGAAACATCGCCGCTGAACTATATAACGCCGGTTGAGGGTACACCATTTCCTGATCCCGGACCAAATGAAGATCCGCTGGAAGAAACGCCACTACTTCGTGTTTTTAACCTGGATCGTTTGAATTTTAATAACGACCCGCAGTTTAATGGTGACGGATTCTTCGATTTTGTTCCCGGAATAACCGTATACCAGCAATATGGTAAGATCGTCTTTACCAAGGCCGAACCGTTCGGACGTTATCTGTTCGATAAGTTAGATATAGACAATAACCCGGCGGATAATGCGGCGGATTATGAGGATACCTCTCAATATAACCCCAACCAGGTGAAGTATGTCTTCGATAAATTATATAAGCAAACCAAGACTGCCTCACTTGAGGATGCGGAAAAGAACAAGTTTGAAGTGCGCGGGCGTTATAAGGCTGAAGGTGGAGCCGGAATTCCAATAGGAGCATTCAATGTGCCCAGGGGATCTGTGCGGGTAACCGCAGGCGGGCGCGTGTTAGTTGAAGGTGTTGATTATACGGTTAACTATCAATTAGGGACGGTGCAGATACTCGATCCGGCATTGCAGGCCTCCAATACTCCTATACAGATCTCTGTTGAGAATAATGCCATCTTTGGTCAGCAGACCAGGCGCTTTACAGGGCTGAATGTTGAACACCAGTTCAATGAAAATTTTGTTTTAGGAGCAACCTTCCTTAACCTGAATGAACGGCCTATAACCCAGAAGGCAAATCTGGGTACGGAACCCATAAATAATACCATCCTAGGATTGAATGGAAACTTCTCGACTGAAGTGCCCTTTTTAACCCGATTAGCGAATAAACTCCCGAATATAGATACCGACGTACCATCTAATTTCTCCTTCAGGGGTGAATTTGCATATCTGTTGCCGGGCTCTCCAAAGGGAACAAACCTCAATGATGAGGCAACCTCTTATGTAGATGATTTTGAAGGGACTCAAAATGCCATAGACCTGCTGTCTCCGCTATCATGGTTCCTTTCAAGCCGACCCCAGGGCGTGGGAAATGT
Source organism: Flavobacteriaceae bacterium (assembly GCA_013042825.1). Lineage (GTDB taxonomy): Bacteria > Bacteroidota > Bacteroidia > Flavobacteriales > Flavobacteriaceae > SHLJ01. The sequence continues at coordinate 16,914 of JABDPL010000264.1, forward strand.
AGCTAACGATGTGCTGGGTATAGAGAGCGGATACGATCGGGGATTCATGAACTGGTATGCGGTCGACCCGATTTTCTACAGCACACAGCGACCGGCAGGTATAACAGATGATGACATTTCAGATCTTTACACCCGGCGCGTATTCATCGATGAGATTTTTCCACAGGTAGATCTTGTACAGGGGCAGACCACGGTTATAAATGCTTTAGATCTTGTATACTACCCTGAGGAACGCGGGCCGTACAATTATGATCCTACTGCTATCAATGGCCAGGATCCTTCTACAGCCTGGGCTGGAATATCACGACAGCTCACATCAACTGATTTTGAGCAGGCCAATGTTGAGTATATCGAGTTTTGGTTGCTGGATCCATTTCTTACTAATCCGACTAATCCCGGAGGTAAGCTCACATTCAACCTTGGTAATATTTCCGAAGACATTCTAAGAGACGGACGAAAGATCTACGAGAATGGCTTGCCGGAAGACGGCAATGTTGTTGGTGTATTGCCGAGAAGTGATTATGAGACCGTCTACCCTCAAAATCAATCTCTGATTTATGCTTTCTCAACCCTTGGAGCGGAACGCGCAAACCAGGACGTGGGTTATGATGGTTACAGCGATTCAGATGAAGCTTCCATAGCCGAATTTGGTCCTTATGCCGCGCTAGAGGATCCCTCTAATGACAACTATACCTTTTTCCTGAATACCGAAGGAAATATTTTTGAACGTTACAGGCAATACAATGGTCTTGAGGGGAACTCACCTGATACCTTTACCGATACCAACCGGGGTTCAACAACTCAGCCTGATGTTGAGGACATCAACCGGGATAATACGATGAATACTATCGAAAGCTATTATGAGTACGAAGTAGACATCACGCCGGCCAGCCTGACTGATCTCGATAATCCTATCATAGTTGATCGAAAGGAGGGAACGGTTTCGCTACCCAACGGAAACAGTGCTACGACACGGTGGTATCAATTCAGAATACCTCTTAACGAACCCTCTGATGCTATAGGGGGTATAACAGATTTTCGATCGATCAGGTTCGCGCGGATGTATCTGACCGATTTTCTTCAGAATACGGTTTTGAGATTTGCGACCCTTGACCTTGTAAGAAGCGACTGGCGCAGGTATCAGTTATCACTTGATGATGAACCGAATAACGATAATGATCCTACTGATTTTTCTGTTGGAATAATCGGAATACAGGAAAACGACGGTAGTTATGTATCTCCACCGGGAATCGTCAGGGAACAGCTCAATAACAACAATACCATTGTCCGGCAAAACGAACAGTCCCTTGTAGTGAATGCCTGCGATCTCGAACCGGAAGATTCAAGGGCGGTATTCAAAAATATTAATGTTGATATGCGTCAATTTAAAAAATTGCGCATGTTTATGCATGCTGAAGAAGGCGATCAACCGGGATTGAGTGACGGAGAAATGGTGGGGTTCATTCGTATGGGTAACGACTTCACTCAGAACTTCTATCAGATTGAAGTACCGCTGGTTGTGACAGTTGGGAATTCGATCGATCCGGAAACGGTATGGCCAGAGGTAAATGAGATCGATCTGCCTATTTCCGCTTTAGAAAAAATTAAGTCCATCGGGATTTCTACAGGAACCCTCTTGAATGAAGATCCGACTTTTTATGATGTGATAGATGGACAGCTGGTTGAAACACCGGTGGCTGAATTCGCTCCAAGGCAGATCGGACAGCAACGAATTGCAATAAAAGGAAATCCCAACTTCGGGGATGTACGTACGTTGATTGTCGGTGTGAAAAATGCCCGAACAGATAACCTGAATATCTGTGGCCAGGTTTGGTTCAATGAGCTGCGTTTATCCGATATGGAGAACGAAGGCGGATGGGCAGCCGTCGTAGGTATGGATACCAACATTGCCGATTTTATGAATATCAGCGCCACGGGCCGAAGGGGAACAGATGGTTTCGGTACCATTGAGCAGGGGCCAAACCAGCGAAGCCGGGAAGATCTGAAGCAATATGATGTTGTAACCAATATTAACCTGGGTCAGTTACTTCCGAAGAAATGGGGTCTTCAGATCCCGTTTAATTATGGGCAGAGCGAGGAGCTTATCACTCCGGAATATGATCAGCAATACAAGGACGTAAAACTCGATAATCGATTGGATGCCGCGCAATCTGATGAGGAAAAAGAGGTTATCCGTCAGCAATCGGAAGATTATACTAAACGCCGCAGTATCAATTTCATCGGAGTCAGGAAACAACGCACTGGTGAAAAGACGCCAAAATTCTACGATGTTGAGAATTTAACGGTTAATTATTCCTATAACGAGGTGGAACACCGGGATTTCGAGATCGAACGTTCCCTTGATCAAAATGTGCGTTTGGGTGCAAATTATGCCCATAATTTTGAGCCCATTAAAGTTGAACCTTTCAAAGAGAATGATTCGTTATTTAGGGGAAAGTACTTCAAGATTCTGAAAGACTTTAACTTCAACCTGCTACCAACGAGTTTCACGTTGAACACCGACTACATCCGCCAATTTAACAGTCAGAAGTTCCGGGAGATCGATCTGGGCGGTGATAATATCAGTATTCAGGAATTATTTAAACGAAATTACACATTCGATTTCCAATACACGGTGAACTGGGATGTTTCAGAATCACTCAATCTGAATTTCACGGCCTCGAATAACAATATTGTCCGGAATTATTTTGTAGATGATATCTTAAACGGGGAACAGGATCCCACGCTAAACGTTTGGGATGGTTTCTTTGATGTAGGTGATCCCAACCGGCAATTCCAACGCCTGGGACTGAATTATGAATTACCGCTTTATAAAATTCCAACGTTAAGCTTCTTAAGGGCTACCTATTCCTATACCGGAGATTTCCAATGGCAGAAAGGATCTGACCTGTTTCTGAATTTACCCGTTGAAGACCCGGTTACCGGGGTGACCAATTTCTTTGACCTCGGAAATACGGTTTCCAATGCCAACACCCATACCCTTAACGCAACCCTCGATATGTCTCAGCTTTATCGCTATGTCGGTTTGGTTAAACGGAACGGGAGAGGCAATAACAAAAACGGACGAGCCAAAGCACAACCATCACGTCCGGGAGTCCCGGGTCAGAATAACCAACAGGAAGCGCCCAAGAAGACATCAAAAGTATTCAATACGTTTGTCGATATACTCACCATGGTTAAACGCGCGCAGTTTAATTATTCAGAGAACAACGGAACATTCTTACCGGGTTATTTGCGCACACCTGGCTTTGTTGGGACCTTCAAACCGACCTTCGGATTCACCTTTGGAAGTCAGAGGGATATCAGACAAATAGCCGCCAGAAACGGATGGCTAACAGTATTCCAGGATTTCAATCAACAGTATACGGAAGTGCATAACAGCAACCTGGATTTCGTCATCAACGTTGAACCCCTTCCTGATCTGAAGCTCGATTTTACAGGAGGAAGGACCTATTCAGAAAATCTCACCGAGAATTTCAGGGTAAGGGATTTCCTGGGAGCCGATGGTGAGCTTGGAAGCGATGGCCGATTGGATTATGAATCCCTGATTCAAAATTCATTTGGTAATTTCAATATCTCTACAAATCTTATTCGTACGGCCTTCGGAACAAGTGACGAGTCCACATCGGAAGCCTTCGAGGATTTTCGTGAGAATCGTTTGGTTATTGCGCGGCGTTTAGCTGAACGCGCCGGCATCGATTTTAATAACCCTGATAACTTCCAGAATGGTGATCTGAATGGATTCCCTCTGGGT
>JABDPL010000273.1 GCA_013042825.1 Flavobacteriaceae bacterium
GGTCTACCCCGGTCGCATTGACTTCAAATGATAATTCAGCTTCATCCTCAGCTTTTTCAACCGCGGTATAGGCTGCACAATTCAAACAGTAGTCGAATGCCCCGGAATTCAAGACCTGATCAATACTTTGTTTATTCGTAATGTCGAGCTCATGACGCGAATAGAACACGTATTCAATCTCATCTGAATTTTTTCCATGCGTCTCTTCAAGGCATTTCGCTAATTGGCTTTCAGCGCCTGTTACCAATACCCTTGTTTTCATTGGAAAAGAGATTCAAAGACTGGTAAAGACAAATCCTTTTGCGAAAGCACTGGTGTTTCCCCGGAGAGATTCCAATCGATGTTCAGGGTTTTATCATTATAAATGATACCAGATTCGAAGTCTTTATTGTAGAAATTATCACACTTGTAATTTACGATGGTTTGATCTTCCAATGCCAAGAAACCATGGGCAAATCCTCTCGGTATGAACAACTGCTTATGTTCGACATCATCGAGCACGATTGCGATCCATTTCATAAAGGTTTCTGAGTCTGGGCGGATATCAACACAAACATCAAGGATCTTGCCTTTAGCAACTCTAATCAACTTTGCCTGGGCATATTGTCCTTTTTGGAAATGCAGCCCTCGCAAAACCCCTTTTGATGACATGGACTGATTGTCTTGTACAAAGTTGATATCGATACCTGTTTTGTCACGGAATTCGTTCTTATTAAAGCTTTCGAAAAAATGCCCCCTGTTATCTTTGAATAGAACCGGCGTAATTAAGAAACAATCCTTTAGGCTTGTCGATTCGAGCTTCATATCAGATTATTTGCAAGAGATATTCACCATAGCCGCTTTTTAACAATGGCTCTGCCAGTTTCAATAATTGAGATTTATCGATATAACCCATTTTATATGCAACCTCTTCGATACAGCCTATTTTTAGACCCTGACGCTCTTCAATAACCTGCACAAACTGAGCGGCCTGCATGAGCGAATTAAAGGTGCCCGTGTCTAACCAAGCCGTACCGCGATCTAAGATCTTGACGTTCAATTTTCCTTTTTGAAGATATGTTTTGTTTATATCGGTTATCTCCAATTCGCCCCGGATGCTCGGTTTAATACCTTTGGCTATTTCAATCACCTGGTTGTCGTAGAAATAAATACCCGGAACGGCATAATTGGATTTTGGGTTTTTTGGTTTTTCCTCTATTGAAATAGCTTTATTCTGGTCATTAAACTCCACTACTCCATACCGCTCAGGATCCTGGACATGATATGCAAAAACCAATCCGCCATCGATCCCGATGCAAGACTTAAGCAGCGTATCTAAGCCTGAGCCATAGAAAATATTGTCTCCTAGTATCAGCGCCACCTTGTCATTGCCTATAAACTTTTCACCGATTATAAAGGCTTCGGCAAGTCCTTTGGGTTCATCCTGAATTTCGTATGAGAATACACATCCATAGCGGCTGCCATCGCCAAGAAGATTCTTAAATCTGCCGATATCCCCTGGTGTGGAAATTATCAGGATCTCATGAATTCCGGCAGACATCAAAACAGTTAAGGGATAGTAGATCATCGGTTTATCATATACCGGCATCAGCTGCTTACTCATTACTTGTGTAATAGGATAAAGCCTTGTTCCCGAACCTCCGGCTAATATAATTCCTTTCATGATCCTTGGGTATACTTGTTGACAAACCAGTAGACGGTCTTCCTCATACCGGATTCAAAATTTTCTTCGGCTTCCCATCCGAGTTCGCTCTCGATTTTAGTGGCATCAATTGCATATCTGAAATCGTGTCCCGGACGGTCTTTCACAAATGTGATCTGCTCATTATAACTGCTTGCTTTCGGTTTTATTTCATCGAGAATTCGGCAAATCGTTTCTGCAATTTCCAAATTGGTGTGTTCATTTTTACCTCCGATGTTGTAAGTTTGGCCCGATCTGCCCTTTCGAAAGGCCAATTCTATGCCACGGCAGTGGTCATCTACATACAACCAATCCCTGACGTTAAGCCCATCGCCATATATAGGAATATCCTCCCCCGATAAAGCCTTTCTGATTATGGTTGGAATCAACTTTTCATCGTGTTGTTTCGGCCCGTAATTATTGCTGCAATTGGTGGTCACCACATTCATTCCATAAGTATGATAATAACTTCTGACGAGAAAATCGGAAGACGCTTTTGACGCGCTATAAGGGCTGTTAGGCGCGTAAGGGGTTTCTTCAGTAAACAACCCTGTTTCTCCAAGGCTTCCATAAACCTCGTCTGTGGAAATATGATGAAAACGATTTGAATCGCAGTCCGGTTTCCACGCAAAGGGTTCGTTCATCCAGTGTTGCCGGGCGATTTCGAGAAGATTAAAGGTGCCTACAATGTTAGAATAAATAAAGTTTTCAGGATTATTGATAGAATTATCAACATGAGATTCCGCGGCAAAATGAACTATGCCGTTAAACCGGTAATCCTTAAACAGGTTTTGCAGCAGGTCCTTATCACAGATATCCCCTTTTACGAAGGTGTATGATTTTTCACTCTTGAATTCTTCAACATTGGAGACATCAGCTGCATAGGTTAATTTGTCTAAATTGACAATGTTAATATCTTTCCGGGTTTTTAGAAGGAATCCTACATAATTGGATCCTATAAATCCCATGCCTCCTGTAACCAAAAGCGTCATACATTCAGCCTCTTTTCCTGGTAATCCTCGATGAACCTCAAAAACTCACGTAAGACTATTAAGGTAAGGATTAATAGGCCGGCAAGTATGCCAAATGCGACGGGATAAGAAACTTTAGAATCTCCGAAACTCATTCCGGATTCGACTACTCCCACCTTATTATATTCCCCTAAAATTTCTATGATGATATCATTATCCTCTTTGGCCCGGGCGATTCTCACCAATTCCCTCCTTAGCTCTATGTCGTCCTTAAATAGCTCATATTCTTTAGTGAGATTCTGATCGCTGGTATTATCTATGGTTACCGTTGTTTGATTGGCGGTTTCAGGTTCGACGCTTTTGACCAAAACTTCCCGGTATATTTTTTGAAGGGAGTCTGACGCTGTTAATGCATCATTGATCACCCCTTCTCGCCGATCTAATTCCGCTAATATTTTCTTGCGCTGATTTTGGAAAAAGCTGGATGAAGACACCCGTTCAATTATGGCGTCAACAATTTGACCATAAGGGATCTGATCTATTGATCGGATTATTATGATCTGATCTGTAAAATTGAAGGATCGTTTGTTTTGTAAAAATTCATCAAGGGTTAGATCAGTTGCAGAAATTGAATCGAGTTTTCTTTTATACTGAACAAAATCAACCAGTTGTCCGTTGGGATTTACAAGTTGCTCCAATTCTATCTCCTGAAGCATGGAGGCCTCTTCAGGCTGGATATTTAGCATCCTTGATAAGGTTATGGTGTCCTGAGACGATCTCATATTGTTAAGGTAGGTAACGAGATCATTAAGGGTTTCGCCTGTGCTGTAGTTCTGTCGTATTAAAGTATCGGATCTGTAGACAGGGTTAGAAAATGATTCTTTTACGTAACCTAATACGGATCCAATCACAATTGCAATAACCAATAAAAGGATGTGCTTCTTAAGAAATAAGAGAATCCAAATGAATGCATGGAAAACCGATAAAAATGTGCGTCTGAGAAAATCGAAGAACGATTTAAATACACGGCCCAGGGCTGTAAATAATGGCCCCAGATCGACTTCTTCGCCTGCTAGCGGTTGTTTTTGAGTTTCTTCACTCATTTAGTCAGAATTAAAAATTTGCTCTAATATTTTTCCTGTGATAAGGTAAGTGGGTTTCACCCCGCTTGTTCCTAAACCTCCCGATGCCAGTGTACTTCCGGTTTCAAGTGGATTATCGCTGGCATAATAGGCATATCTC